>NZ_CAIJDS010000017.1:0-127749 GCF_903819475.1 Rhodococcus sp. UFZ-B548 | reverse complement strand
TGGTCGGGTTGGCGCGGTTGTTGATGCTCGAACCTGTTGTGGCGGATGCGTTTCATCGTGGTGATGTCGATGCGTTGAAGGCGCGGCAGGTGGCGTCGTTTTGTCAGCATCCGCCGAAGAACATGACCCTGGCGGATGTCGGCAAGGCTCGCGGGATTTTGTTGTCGTTGGCGTCGAAGAACATCGCGGATTGTGATGCGGTGCGGGCAGCGATTCGGCGGATCGAGAAGCAGTACGGCAAGCGTGAGGACGGCGTCCCGGTCGGGGAAGATTCGGAACGTAACGAGTTCTACGCCTCGAAAGGCTTGTACGGCAGAGTAACTGTGAAGGGCGACTTGGATGCTGTGAACGGGGCGCGTCTGATCACGTTGTTGTCGAGCCTGTCTGCTCCGACGCCGGAGAAGGACGGCGTGAAGGACACGCGTACTCCGGCATTACGGCGTGCGGACGGGTTTTGCGAGTTGTTGCGCCGGTACGAGCGGGCGGGGTTGGGTCCGATCGAAGGCGGCGTGAAACCGCACATCACGGTGACCGCGTCGGCCAAGGACATGACGGACCTTAAAGTTCTGAAAGACCTCCTGCCGTCGACCGATGAACTCGGGTTTGCGTGGACGGATTGGGTGGGTCCGATCAGTATCGATACTGCGCGGATGTTGGCGTGCGACTGCACCGTTACCCGGATCCTCCTGGATGAGAATGGTGTTCCGCTCGACTGCGGTAAGGAAGCGAGAACGGCGACTGTTCCGCAGCGGCGGGCGTTGGCGGTTCGGGATGGTGGGTGTGCGTTTCCGGGGTGCGGGACTCCGTCGGGGTGGTGCGATGCTCATCATATTGTTCACTGGAATGATGGTGGCCCAACAGATCTCGACAATCTGATCTTGTTGTGCGGTCATCACCATCGGACGCTGCACCACACGGAGTGGCGGGTGGAGATCGGCCCGGATCGGAGGACGGTGTTCTATCCGCCGATGTCGGTTGACCCGTATCAGCACCCGATCGGCGGGAACAGCCCACCTACAGCAGCCTGAACGGGCGCAACTGAATACGTACACACCGGGGCATAGCCATGCCCCGGTGCGAGCTGCGTTTGTCGGAGTCGCGTGTGCGGTCAGAGCATCGTCGAGATATGGTCCGGAAGCGCGACACCTGAGTCGAGATCCTCGGACGGGAGCGGTTCACCGAAGTGCGTAGCTGCAGGAACTACTCCAGCCCAGACGGTTTCGACACCGATGTCAGCGGCATCGTCACCGGGGCCGCCGGTGCGGGCCTTGACGGAAGCCTCGTACAACGGCAGGGCAAGAACGATGGTTGCCGCCATTTCCTTGCGCGTGTGATCCCGAAGGTGTTGGGAACGTCCGGGAACCACCTGGTCGACGATCAGATTCAAAGCCTTCACTCGCTCGTCGCCGTCGGTCACGACTCGAGGTGATCCGATGATGACGCCGCTGCGGTAGTTCATCGAGTGGTGGAAGCCCGACCGCGCCAACACGAGCCCGTCGAGGATCGTGATGGTGATGCAGATTTCGCTGTCGGGAGCCAAGCTTCGCGAGGCCACCGAGCCGTGAACATAAATAGACCCGCCGCGGTCAGGGCCGTCGAGGTCGAACCCGTACGCGGTGGGAAACACCATGGGAACTCCGCCGACGTTCACGCCCATGTGGCACAGCTTCGCGGACTGCAAGACGTCGACGAGTGCCGCGCGTTCTGCGACGCCGTGGTGGCGGGCGCGCTTGTGCGTCGTACGTGCTGTCGGGGACAGCGGAATAGGTGCAGTGGGGGCAGGAGCAGGGGCAGCAAAGACAACGGAATCTGTCATGCAGACAATGCTGGTGGCAAAGTGGCTTCAAGTCATGGTCCAATCAGTGGAGACTTCGATAGGCCACTTCGATTTTCCACTTCCGAGAGGGTTCTGAATGTTTCTTCCTTCGGCGGTAGCCGTCGTCCTCGACCGGACAGATCGGCGGGCGCTCCCGATCCAGATTGCCGACCACCTCAGAGCTGATATCCGCAGTGGTAAGGCGGCAGTGGGACTGAGGTTACCCAGTTCCCGGAAGCTGACGGCGGAGCTCGAGGTGGCGCGGGGCGTCGTGGAACGGGCGTATGAGCAGTTGATCGCCGAGGGTTGGCTTGTCGCTGTGCACGGCTCGGGCACCTTCGTTGCCGAGGCGCCCTCTCCCGCGGTCACTCCCACGACTACACCGAAGAAGACCGCCGACAAGATGTCGCCCAGGGTGCAGCTCCGGCCAGGCGTGCCGTGGACGCCGCCGCGTGCATCGGCAGCGTGGCGGCGGGCGTGGCGTGACGTCGGGTCCAAACCGCCACCATTCGAGGATCCCGATCCTGCGGGTGACTACGAATTGCGTTCGGCACTATCGGAATTGCTGGCAAGAGCCCGCGGAATGTCGGTTGAACCCGAGAGAATCCTGATCACCTCAGGTGCCACGCATGGTCTCGGCCTCGCCCTGTCGGCTCTGCGTACCCGTGGTGCTGTTCTGGCGATGGAAGATCCCGGATACCGGTATGCGTCCTCGGCCGCAACAGCCTGTGGATGGTCGCTGCTCGACGTGCCCGTCGACGCTCATGGTCTCTGTGTCGACCAACTCGAAACGGCGTCGGAGAGCGTCCGCGGTGTGTATGTGACACCGTCCCATCAGTATCCGACAGGTGGGCTGCTTCCGGTAGGTCGGCGCAACCAGTTGATCGAGTTCGCACGCGCCCGCGACGTCGTCCTGTTCGAGGACGATTACGACTCCGAATTCCGTTACGACGTAGCGCCTTTGCCTGCGCTCGCCCAGTTGGCTCCTGATCGGGTGGTGTATCTCGGAACGGTTGCCAAGACGCTCGGCGCCGGAATTCGATTGGGCTGGTTGGTAGCTCCCCTCGACCTGGTCGACCGCATAGCATTACACCGCAAGCGAATCGGCGACTTCCCGTCGGTTCCGCTGCAGCAAGCACTCCTGTCCCTGCTCCGTGACGGCGAATGGGATCGAGCGGTACGTACCGCCCGGCGCAGGTACCGCGAGCGCGATCGGGCGGTCGAGGAAGCACTGTCATCGTTCGGTGAACTGCGCGGACTCGGCGCCGGCATGCACACGACGCTCATGCTCGACGCGGATCTGGCAGCCACCGTCGCTCGCGAGGCACTTGAACACGGCGTCGAAGTGCCCACCCTGGTCGAGTCCACCCGAACGCACGGAGACCCCGGTGGATTGGTCATCGGCTACGGGCGAGTGGAATCCGCGGACCTCGAATATGCGCTCGAGGTGATAGCCGAGTGCCTCGCGCGTCACAGCGCGTGAAGTCTCGTTGATCGGGAGTGCGGCAACGGATGGGCGTGGTCCAGTTCTAGCGTCTGCTCGTGACGATCCGAAGCCAGACCTTTCCGCACCTGCTCGCACCAGGCACCATCGGCCCGATGACCGTGCCCAATCGTGTGGTTCTCCCTGCGATGGACATGAACCTGTGTGAAGACGGGGAAATCGAAAAGGGCGACATCGACCACTTCGTGGCTCGTGCGGCCGGTGGAACGGGTCTGATCATCACCGGTTGCTGCGCTGTTGCGTACCCGCTGGGCTGCACCAGCCGCAAGGAACCGGGGCTCTCCGAAGACCGGTTCATCCCCGGACTCAAAGCGCTGGCCGACGCGGTGCACGACGCAGGCAGCAAGCTCTGTGTGCAGATGACACACCACGGCAAGGTGGCGCGCATCGATACCCTCGACGGCCGACCGCAGCTGGTCCCGTCCACACCGAAGCCGCCGGGTGACATGAGTGCGATGGCCGATTGCACGCCCGAAGAACTGGGCAAGATGGCTGCCATCAACGAGGGCAAGAGGGCGACCTACCACGAGGCCACCAAGGAAGATCTTGATTGGCTCGTCCGCATGTTCGCCGAGGCTGCCGGACGGGTGAAGGCGGCGGGCGGCGACGCCGTCGAGATTCATTGTGCCCACAACTACGTCCTCGGAGCGTTCCTGAGTCGGTACACGAATCAGCGCAGCGATGAGTACGGAGGTTCCATGGAGAACCGTGCTCGCCTGGCTTGTGAGGTTATCCGGGCGGTCAAGGAGGAGGTCGGTGGTGCGCTTGCCGTCATCGTGCGTCTGGCCGGTCAAGAGTACGGCGAAACCGACGGGCTGACCGTCGACGAGGCTGCTGCGGCCGCCAAGATGTTCGAAGAGGCCGGCGCTGACGCCATTCACGTCACCGGTACCGCGCTGAATGCTTTTGCCAACTTCACCGACGGCCCCCTGCCCGACAAGGTCGGCTACTACACGGACAATGCAACGCGAATCAAGCAGGCGATATCGATCCCCGTGATCACGGTCGGACGTATGCTCCCCGAGGTCGGCGAGAAGATGATCGCGGAAGGTCGCACGGACTTCGCCGCGATGGGCCGCCAGCTCCTGGCCGATCCACAGTTGGTGAACAAACTCAAAGACGGTGTACCCGAGCGGGTTCGGCCTTGCATCAATTGCTACGTCTGCGTGCAGGAGAACTTCTGGGACGAGACCCCGCTGTGCGCGGTGAACCCTGCCCTGGGCAACGAAGCGCTGCTCCCCTTCGTTCGGACCAGCACTCCGAAACACGTTGTTGTGGTCGGAGCGGGCCCCGGTGGTCTCGAAACGGCTCGCGTGGCCGCTGAACGTGGGCACCGAGTCACGGTGTTGGACAAATCCGATCGCCTCGGCGGCACCCTGTGGTTCTCGAGCCTCACTACCCCGGACAACGGGCGTCTGCTCAGCTGGTTGAAAGTGGAAATCGAGCGTCTCGGTGTCGATGTTCGACTGAAGACCGAAGCCTCGGTTGCTTCGATCCGGGCACTGAACCCCGACGCCGTAGTCGTGGCCACCGGTGCAGTTCGTGAGCGGCCTAGTGTTCCGGGCGGCGACTTGCCGCACGTGCACACCGGTGATTCGTTGCGCGCGTTGATGACCGGAGCGGGAGACGTCTCACAGGTGCCGCCGTTCCTGCGGACGATGGCCAAGTTGGGCAAGCTGTCCGGTATCACCAAGAGCCCCGCGGCGATCCGAGCTGTGACTCGCAAGTTCCTGCCCATGGGTAAGGACGTTGTCGTGATCGGTGGTTCGCTTGTCGGACTCGAGCTTGCGGAGTTCCTGGCCGAGCGAGGTCGCAATGTGACGCTGATCGAAGAAGGCCAGCAGTTGGGTATTCCGATGGCGATGCCGCGCCGCTGGACGGCTGTGCGCCACGCCAAGCATGTCGGTGTGGACATTCACCGCAATTCAACGGTGCAGCGAATCACCAAGGAGCACGTCGAATTCCGTTCCGGTGACAAGACACTGACCGCTCCAGCCGACATGGTTGTCGTCGCCTCGGGGGTGTCAGCGCAAGCGCCGCTGGCCGACGCTCTGATCGGCGTCGTCTCCGACGTGCACGTGGTCGGTGACGCGGTGAACGTCGACTACATCGAAGGTGCGATGCACACGGCGTGGAAAGTTGCGATGGATCTTTGACCCATCCCCTAGATAGCGCTTTGTGCCGCAACGATGTCCGGCCACCATCGGGCCGCGACATCGGGGTGCGCGCGTAGTCGACTCTTGAGGGCGTTCGCCCCGTAGGAATCGTGGATCGGGTTGTTCGCGTCCACGGTGACGCCGGTGGCGCGCGCCGCCAGCTCGGGCGGTAGGTCGAACTCCGGGATCTGCGCTGCGTAGTTCGGGTTGAAGAAGAACGGCACCGAGATACGTTCACCGTCACCTTCGGGTGAAACTACCCGGTGCACAGTCGCTTTCAAGTAGCCGCCGGTAGCGACCTCGAGCAGTTCGCCGATGTTGACCACCAGCGCCCCGTCGATCGGCGGGGCGTCGATCCAGTCGCCGTCGTGCTCGACCTGCAGACCGCCCTTGCCCGGTTCGACATAGAGCAGTGTCAGTACACCCGCGTCCTTGTGCCCGCCGACGCCCTGGGAGCCGGCACCTTTCGGGCGGCCCGGGTAACGCACCACCTTGATGAGGATCGACGGATCGTGAGCGAACGCGTCGTCGAAGATGTTCGCATCCTGGCCCAGGGCTACCGCCCATTCGCGTAAGAGGCTCAATGCGATCGAGGTGAGTGTGTCGTTCCACTCGGTGATGACGTCGCGGAGTTCGGGAAGGGCGTCGGGCCACTGGTTGGGACCCTGCAGGATCTCCCAGGCCGGTGAGGTGTCGGTGCGCTCGGCCGCGGGCTGTTCGGCGCCGATGTCGATCTGCTCGCGCCAGTCCTGCTTGCCTTCGGTCAGTTCGCCGCCGAGCCTGGTGTACCCACGGAAGTGCGGGCTGCGGACGTTCTCGATCGCGAGCTTCTCGGCAGTCGGAAGTGCGAAGAACTCGCGGGCGACGGCGAGGAGGCGTCGCTGCAGTTCGTCGGGAATTCCGTGGCCGACCAGGTAGAAGAATCCGACCTCGTGGGTGGCCTCGCGGAGCTGAGTGCGGAACTGCTCGGCGGTGTCGGGGTTCTGCGCAAGCGACAGATCGAGCACTGGCAGCGACGTAATCGACATGGGGTCCTCGATCCGTGTGATGGTTCTGATGTCCATCATTCCACGCTGATCGGCACCCGGACCCGCGCGGCGATTCGGCAGCCGCAGGCGTGATTACCCGCGCGTATGCGGAAACACCCTGCGGATAACAGAATCGGGGCCTTGCGCCGTTGGCGCAAGACCCCGAATCAGCGTGAACCTAAATCAGGCCTCGTCGGCTCCGATGATGAACGCTTCGAGCTCGATGCGAGCCTTGTCGTCGGCCATCTGGACCGGCGGGGACTTCATCAGGTAAGCGGAAGCCGGGTAAACCGGTCCACCGATGCCGCGGTCCTTGGCGATCTTGGCTGCGCGCACGGCGTCGATGATGATGCCGGCAGAGTTGGGCGAATCCCAGACCTCGAGCTTGTACTCCAGGTTCAGGGGAGCGTCACCGAAGGCGCGGCCTTCGAGTCGGACGTATGCCCACTTGCGGTCGTCGAGCCACTCCACGTAGTCCGAGGGACCGATGTGGACGTTGCGGTCGTGGACCTTGCCGGCAAGTGCGCCGGTCAGGTTGGACGTCACGGCCTGGGTCTTGGAAACCTTCTTGGACTCCAGGCGATCACGCTCGAGCATGTTCTTGAAGTCCATGTTTCCACCGACGTTGAGCTGGTAGGTGCGGTCCAGCACGACGCCGCGGTCTTCGAACAGTTTCGCCATCACGCGGTGGGTGATGGTGGCGCCGACCTGGCTCTTGATGTCGTCGCCGACGATCGGGACGCCGGCGTCCTTGAACTTGGCAGCCCACTCCGGATCGGAAGCGATGAAGACGGGCAGGGCGTTGACGAATGCAACGCCCGCGTCGATCGCGCACTGTGCGTAGAACTTGTCAGCGTCGTCGGAACCGACGGGCAGGTAGGAGACGAGGACGTCGACCTGAGCGTCCTTGAGTGCCTTGACGACGTCGACGGGCTCGGCGTCGGACAGCTCGATGGTCTCGGCGTAGTACTTGCCGATGCCGTCGAGGGTCGGGCCACGCTGAACGGGAACGTCCAGGGGCGGGACGTCGGCGATCTTGATGGTGTTGTTCTCGCTCGCGAGGATCGCCTCGGAGAGGTCGAAGCCGACCTTCTTGGCGTCGACGTCGAACGCAGCGACGAACTGCACGTCGCGGACGTGGTACTTGCCGAACTTGACGTGCATGAGGCCGGGGACCGTCTGGGTCTCGTCGGCATCCTTGTAGTAGTGGACGCCCTGAACCAGGGACGAGGCGCAGTTACCCACGCCCACAATGGCTACGCGCACCGCGGTGCTGTTCTCACCCATGGTCGGGTTCTCCTTCTTTCCGGGATGTTCCTGTTGTCGATTGCTCGGCTGCGATCAATTCGTTGAGCCAACGCACTTCGCGTTCACTCGATTCGAGTCCGAGCTGATGGAGCTGACGGGTATAGCGGTCCAGCGATCCGCTGGCCCGACCGACGGCCTCGCGGAGCCCCTCACGGCGCTCCTCGACCTGGCGTCGCCTGCCTTCGAGGATCCGCATCCGCGCTTCTGCGGGGGTGCGGCTGAAGAAGGCGAGGTGAACGCCGAAACCGTCGTCGGTGTAGTTCTGCGGCCCGGTGTCGGCGACCAGTTCGGTGAACCGTTGCCGACCTTCCGGAGTGAGCTGGTAGACGCGACGCGCCCGACGCTTGAGCGTGCCGGTGGCAGTGTCGACGTCTTCCGAGATCAATCCGTCGGCTTGCATGCGCCGCAGTGCCGGGTACAGCGATCCGTACGAGAACGCGCGGAATGCGCCGAGCAGACCAGTGAGCCGCTTACGCAGCTCGTATCCGTGCATCGGTGACTCGAGGAGCAGCCCGAGGATTGCGAGTTCGAGCAACTGACAAACCTCCCGAGTCGTTGAACCTAACCGCTTGATGCGATAACCAACTATATCGCGCCGATATATAAAACCACACTGCGGCCCGATACGTGTACCAAGGTGTCACGGCTAGATCAGGGGGTGAACGGGTAGATCGACATGATTTCCCCGTCGAGGCCAGCGGTCAGGTACCCGCTTTCGTCGAGGTCGTTGCCGACGTGGATCTCGATGGTCGGCACGGTTTCGGTGCTTCCGACAGAGACGTACCGAGTGGTCGGATTTTGCACCGACGTTGTGGTTCCGGCGCCGTCGAGCAGGGCGATCACGATGCGAGGATCGAGCTGTGTGACGTCGATCTGTGTCACGCCGGGTTCGCGCGATCCTCCCGAAGTCGTGTCCTCGAGGTCGCCTCGGTAGTAACTGTCGAGGCTCTTGCGCTGCGCAGCAGGATCGGCGCGCGTTACGCGTGCATAAGTGGGATAGATGGTCATCTCGTCGACCAGTCCGCTGCCGTACTCCGTTTCGATGGCACGGAACATCGCCCCCAGGCCGTCGACGGTGTGCAACTGTGGCTCGGGGCTGGAGAAGATCGTGACGTCCGACGCCACGTATTTGATTCCGAAGCCGATTGCCGACACCAGTGACAGAGCGATGATCGCAAGGGCGATCAAACGCGTGTCGAGCGAAGGTTCTTTCCGGAGAACAGGCAGAGACGCTTCGGTCTGCAGATCGGACGTCAAATCTTCGAGATCGCCGAGAGTGACTGCCACCGCGGCGAGTTCGGTCAATTCGTCGTGCTCGGTCGCCGTGAGTTGCCCGTCGGCGAAGGCGGAGTCCAGCACTGCGCAGGTAGCCTCGCGATCGGCATTGCGAGCGCGGGTGGTCCTGGTCAGATCGTTCGGCATGTCCGGGGCCTATCGAGGAGTGAAGGGAGACAAGCGGATCGGGCGTCCGTCAGGCGTCAGGTCCATCCACCCGCTCGCGCCGAGGTTGTTGCTCACGTAGATGGAGACGCGTGGATCATCGCTCGACGAACTCATGCTGATGTGTGTGATCTCGGCGTCGGGAACATTGAGATTTGCGGATGCTCCGGCCAGGTATCCGGCGAGCTTGTCGATGTCGACGGCAGCGAGGTCGAAGGTGACGGTGCTGGCCGCCCGGTCGACGTGCTCTCGCGTGGTGTGAAACCGCCTCGAAAGTCGATGTCCTCCTCCAGATTCGGCGAGATAGCGGCGGCGCGAGTAACGCTTGCATAGCCGTCGTAGAAGTTGACGGAATCGATTATCGTCGTGCCGTACTTGGTGCTGTATTTTGTGATAAATTCCCCGATCCCGCTTGCGGTGACGGTGTTCAGTGTGGAACTCACAATGGGGGCAAGCGGTTCGACGTTTTCGGCTGCCGCCGGTGGAGGCGGTGGGGGTGAAGGGTCGGCGGACAAGGTGAGGTACCCGATCAGGCCGGCGAAGATAGTCGATGCGGCTGCGAGGTACCAGATCTTGTCGATACGACGAACTTTGGCAACGGCGTTGCGCAGCGTTGCTTTCTGCAGATCGCGGACCAGTAGATCGAGCTGGCCGAGGGTGGTCGCGGTCATGGCCGCAGCCGTCCGGTTGGCGTGCTCGTCGACCGTGATCTGGCCGTCGGACAGAGCCGTATCGAGAACGGCGCAGGTATCGGATCGGTCGACGTCGCGCGCACGGGTGCGCGTAGAGGTAGTAGTCGGGGACCCACTCACCGGCTCACCCTAGCTCCCGTACGGGTAGGAACGAGAGATCTCGCCCCACGGAGTGACCTCGATGCGTCCATCCTCGCCGTGGATGTTCTCCGCGTAGATCGCAATCTCCGGGACACCGTAGTTCGCGTTGAGGATCACGGCGGTGATCGTCGCGTCCGGCACTTTGATGAATTCGCCGATGTTTTCCATGAACGGCGTGAGTTTGTCGATCTGGATGGAGCCGAGGTCGAACGTCGGCTGATCGCTTCTGCGAGGGGTGTTGTTCGGCTCGATCTGGAATCCACCCCAGAAGCTGATGCGCTGGGTCTGAGCCGGTGCACCGGGTGCTGCGCGTTGGACCGAGGAATGCTTCTCGTGGAAGCTCGCGCCGTCGACGAACATGTCGCCGAACTCTTCTCGATACCTCTCGATAAATGCGCCGATACCCTCGGGAGTCAATGTGTCGATGTGTGCGATCAGGATCGGTTCGACGGTCGGCTCCAGCACCAGGGTGGTGGTCGGCAACGGTGGCGCGAGGGAAGTAGTGCTGGCATAACTGGCGGTGATGTCTTCCGAAGGCGTCAATGGTGAGCGACTCCAGGCCACCGCGGCGACCGCGCCGACGACGATCAGAGCAGCGCCACCGATGTACACGGCCTTGCGCGTCACCGACGTCCGAGGCGCCGTTGTGGTATCGATCTTCGGCACCTGCAGATCGTTGACCAGGCGCGCGAGCTCGAGCAGGGTTTTCGCGGACCTCGCCTTTTCGGTCCGTTCGAAGTAGTCCTCCGCGCTCAACTGCCCTTCGGCGTACGCGGCGTCCAACACATTGCACGTTTCGACGCGATCAAGATCACGAGCACGCGTCATCGGGGAACGGGAAGACTTCACAGGAAGTGATCGTAATGGCTGGTCGCCATGCGTCCGGACCGCAAAATGTGTTCATCGTGACCCTCCCGAACCGTCCGTGGCGGCACGGACGCACGTACGCTGGTCAGGTGCGGATACAGCGGCAAGTTGTGGACTACGCGCTCGCGCGTCGGTCTGTGCTGGCCGAAGTGTCTGCGGGTAGGACCGACGTCAAGCAAGTGTGTGACGCTGATCCGTACCTACTCAGAGCCGCGAAGTTCCACGGCCGGGGCAGCGACGTCGTCTGCCCCATTTGCCGCAAGGAACAGTTGACGCTCGTGTCCTGGGTGTTCGGCGACAAGCTCGGTCAGGTTTCGGGATCGGCCCGAACCTCGGACGAGCTCGCTCGGCTTGCGGAAACAGCAGAGGAGTTCACGGTGCACGTTGTAGAGGTGTGCCGTACCTGCAGTTGGAACCACTTGGTGCAGTCCTATGTGCTCGGCGCAGTACCTGCGCCGCCGCGACCGCGGCGAGCACGCCCACCAAGCCGGCGCACCGCCAGCGAGTAACGCCACACCCGAAGAAGGGCCCGATCGAAGTCTGCACGTGATCGGTCCGTGACCACTGGAGATTTGATTCGTGAGTTCCCCCAGCAACAACAACCCGGGAGGCAACAACCCGGGTGGCCGTCCCGTCGGTCCCAACCGTCCCGCCGGACCTCCTCAGGGTCGTCCGCCGCAGGGACGTCCGATGGGTCCACCGCCGCAGGGTTCACCTCCGCAGGGACGCCCTCCGATGGGTCCGCCCCCTCAGGGTCGTCCGCCGCAAGGTCGTCCGATGGGACCCCCGCCTCAGGGTCGTCCGCCGCAAGGTCGACCTTCGGGCCCGCCTCCTCAGGGCCGCCCCGCCGGTCCCCCTCCTCAGGGTCGTCCGCCGCAAGGCCGGCCTGCCGGCCCGCCGCCTCGAGATCGCGCCGCAGGCGCTCAGGCAAACGAACCGACCCAGCGCGTCGCGGCAGCAGCAGCGACCACCCGTACCAACGCGGGCACCCGCCCGCCGGTCGGACCTCCGCCGACGAAGCCGCCGACAGGTGGCTCCGGTGGCGGTGGCAATGACGGACAACCCCCGAAGGGAAGAAAGAGCACCGTGAAGAAGAAGTCCAAGTGGCGCACAGTTCGCCGCTCGGCCTACGTCTTGGTGGCGCTCGGTCTTGTTCTGCCCGTCCTTGCCTTCATGGCGGCGTACATCGTGCAGGACGTCCCCAAGCCCGGTGACCTCAAGACCAATCAGGTGGCGACGGTCTTCGCCGCCGACGGGACCACGGTGATCAGTACCGTCGTCCCGCCGGACGGCAACCGCGTCGAGGTTTCGCTCGATCAGGTACCGCTTCACGTTCGCAATGCGGTTCTCGCCGCAGAGGACCGCGATTTCTACTCGAACCCGGGCTTCTCGATCTCCGGTTTCGCACGCGCAGCCCGAGACAACGTCCTCGGTCGCGACAGTGCCGGTGGTGGCTCGACCATCACGCAGCAGTACGTGAAGAAGGCGCTCGTCGGCTCGGAGCGTTCGCTGACGCGAAAGATGAAAGAGCTCGTCATCTCCTCGAAGATGGCCAACGAGTGGTCCAAGGACGACATCCTCGCCGCGTATCTGAACACCATTTACTTCGGTCGCGGCGCATACGGCATCGGCGCAGCATCCAAGGCTTACTTCGGTAAGCCCGTCGACCAGCTGACCATCGAAGAAGGCGCCGTCCTGGCATCGTCGATTCAGCTTCCGTCGCTCCTCGATCCCGAGACCAACCCGACCGGCGCGAAGTCCCGTTGGGATTACGTGCTCGACGGCATGGTGTCCGCCGGCACGCTGGATCAGGCCGCGCGCACGCCGATGCAGTACCCCGCCTACATCCCGCTCGCCCAGGTCGACAACAGCAGCCAAGGCTCGACCGGACCCGAAGGCCTGATCAAGCGTCAGGTGCTCAAGGAGATCGGCGACGCCGGAATCAGCGAGCAGTTGCTCAACACCGAGGGCTTGCAGATCACCACGACCATCGACCCGCAGGCTCAGGCCGCAGCGGTCGAGGCAGCCCGTTCCAACATGGAGGGTGAGCCGGAGAACCTGCGCACCGCCGTTGTCTCGGTCGACCCGAAGACCGGAGCCGTCAAGGCGTACTACGGCGGTGAGGACGGCGCGGGATACGACTTCGCGAATGCCGGACTTCAGACCGGTTCCTCGTTCAAGGTGTTCGGTCTCGCAGCCGCCCTGGATCAGGGGATCCCGCTCTCGCAGATGTACGACAGTTCGCCGCTGACCGTCAACGGCATCTCCATCGGCAACGTCGAAGGTGAAAGCTGCGGCACCTGCACCATCGCAGAGGCGCTCAAGCGTTCGCTGAACACCAGCTTCTACCGCCAGATGCTCAGCCTCGACGGCAACGGCCCGCAGGCAATCGCGGACATCGCACACCAAGCAGGCATCCCGAAGGACATCCCGGGCGTCGGCCCGTCGCTCACCGAGGCTGACGGTTCCGGTCCCAACAACGGCATCGTGCTCGGCCAGTACCAGGCCCGCGTGCTCGACATGGCGTCGTCGTACGCGACGCTCGCCGCATCCGGCACGTATCACGCACCGCACTTCGTCCAGAAGGTCGTCGCGGCTGACGGCACCGTGCTGCTGGACCGCGGCGCACCCGCCGGTGAGGACCGCATCGACGCTGCCGTGGCGGACAACGTGACGGCTGCGATGCAGCCGATCGCGGCGTACTCGCGCGGTCACAACCTGGCCGGCGGACGTCTGTCGGCGTCGAAGACAGGTACCGCGCAGCTCGGTGACACCGGAGCCAACAAGGACGCATGGATGGTCGGCTACACGCCGTCACTCTCGACCGCGGTCTGGGTCGGAACTCCCGACGGTGAAGCGATCACCAACTCGGGCGGCGCGATGATCTACGGCTCGGGTCTGCCTTCGGACATCTGGAAGGACACGATGGACGGCGCCCTCGACGGCACCGACAACGAGAAGTTCCCGACGCCGGGCAAGATCAACGGCCAAGCCGGTGGTGTTCCGGAGTACACGGCACCTGCACCGCCCAAGACGTCGGCGCCGCCGACCACCGCACCGACGACGACGGAAACCACTCCGCCGCCCGTGGTGACGACGACGCAGGTCGAGGTTCTGCCGGGCATCACCATCCCGATTCCGGGCATCTCCCGGCCGACGACAACCACGCCGCAGGTACCAGGGGCAGGCGAGACCACCGAGGAAGAACCGGCAGGTGTGAGCCCCGGCCAGTAGTTGGAGGGTGGTCGGTTCGAAAGACGGTAACCTCGCGGAGTGGCCGCGAATGCTGATGATGCCGAACCGACCTCCCCAGCTCCGCTGGCCGAAGATCTTCGTTCGGCGGATTGGCGGGACGTTCCCAGTCGCAACGACGCGATGGTGTCTGCGCTGTCGGGAACCGTCGGCGGTCCGGTAGGTCGTCACGCACTGATCGGACGCACTCGCTTCTTCACCCCGATGCGAGTGATCCTTCTGCTCGCCGTGGTGTTCTTGGCTTTCGGCTGGTTCGCGAAGGCCGGCTGTATTCAGCAGGCGCCGGTCGGCGAGAGCGGGCAGGTCGGCCTCGACTGGAGTGGCAGCCGTCAGTACGTGGCGATGTGTTACTCCGACACCGTTCCGCTGTACGGGGCCGAACGCCTCGATCAGGGAGCATTCCCGTACAAGACGTCGTGGGAAGAAGTACGCGGCGACGGTTCGATCCAGATGCGGTACATGGAGTATCCGGTGATCTCGGGGCTCTATCAGTACGGCGCAATGAAAGTCGCGAAAGCGTGGGATTCGATCACTTGGCTGCCGGGCGCGATTCAGGTGGCGCTCTATTTCAACGTCGTCGCGTTCGGTTTGGCGTTGGCGTGGCTGGTCACCGTGTGGGCGAGCACCCTGCTGGCCGGACGACGGGTGTGGGACGGCGCGCTGATCGCCTGTTCGCCCCTGGTGATCGTGCACGTGTTCACGAACTTCGATCCTCTGGCGACGGCGTTCGCGGCCGGCGGGTTGTTGGCGTGGGCACGCAAGCGGCCCGTGCTCGCGGGAATTCTGCTCGGCCTGGGCGGCGCCGCGAAGCTCTACCCGCTGCTCCTACTCGGACCGCTTTTTGTCCTGTGTCTGCGCGCGGGCAAGACGAGGGACTGGCTGGTGACCGCACTCAGCGCCGTCGCGGCATGGCTTGCGGTGAACCTGCCCATCGCCGCCCTGTACCCGCATGGTTGGTACGAGTTCTTCCGGCTCAACTCCGAGCGCGGGGCCGATCCCGATTCCATCTACAACGTGATCGCGTCGTTCACGTCGTGGAAGGGCCTCGACGGTCCTCTCGCACAGGGTGAGTCGCCGTCGAATCTCAACGCCGTTTCTCTGCTGCTGTTCGTGGCAGTCTGCATTGGTGTCGGTTACGTCGCCCTGACGGCGCAGCGTCGTCCGCGCGTTGCGCAGTTGTGTTTCCTGTTGGTGGCGGGCTTCTTGCTCACCAACAAGGTGTGGAGCCCGCAGTATTCTCTGTGGCTGGTACCGCTGGCCGTGTTGGCCTTGCCGCACCGCAGGCTCCTGCTCGCGTGGATGACCATCGACGCCCTGGTCTGGGTTCCGCGAATGATGTATTACCTCGGGGTGTCCAACAAGGGGCTGCCCGAGCAGTGGTTCACCGGAACCGTCGTGGTCCGGGACATCGCGGTACTCGTTCTGTGCGCGCTGGTGCTCCGTCAGATCTACCGGCCGTCGGAGGATCTCGTGCGGTACGGGTTCATCGACGATCCGGCGGGCGGTGTTCTCGATCAGGCTCCGGACAAACAACCTGCCTGGCTACCAGGTTGGTTGAAGCCGTCCAAGGCGAAGGAACCGGAACCCGTCGCGGTCTGAGGTCACCACTCGTCGAGGGTGGTGTACCCGTCCTGGACCGCGCGGGCAAACAACGCTGCCTTCGTGGGAGCCGGCCGCCCGACGTCGCTGTACTTCGTGCGTACCCGAGTGATGTGTGTGTTGACGGTGCAGACGCGTAGGCCGAGTGTCTCGGCGACCTCGGACTTGGAATCCGAACGAAGCCAGGCGAGAAGTACTTCGATCTCGCGGACGCTCAGCTTCGGCTTGTGCTTGCCGTGCTTGGGGTTGCCGACTCGGGACACGTTTGCCTCGATCTTCGGAGAAATGCCGATTGAAGACATGCGAGTAGCGCCTTTCGACGGAGGGAATGGACGTCGACTGCCGTATTTGCAGAAGGGCTGCTGAGATGGGGCGCGACTGAGAACGAGTATTTCGATCAAGGCGTCTCAGTGGAACGGACGCAACTCTCTCGATACAGAGTCCATACAACGGACAAATCTCCTACCTGCTCCGATAGAGTGCCTCGCTATGAACTCGAAGGCGGAAGCCGGTAGGCACAATCGGGTCGATCCCGCCCAGATCGAGTCGCGTGGTCAGTTTGCTGAGGCGCTCACGGCTTTGCGGAAGGCGGCCGGACTGACGGTCCGCGAAGCCGTCGAGCGTTCGGGTGGTTTGCACGGAACCGTCAGCGGATGGTTCGCCGGCCAACACCTGCCGACGCCGGCGAGTACCCCAATGTTTTTTGCGCTCCTCGAGGCCTGCGGTGTCGACTCCGAGGATGAGCGGCAGCGCTGGATCGGTGCGGTGCAACGAGTGAGGCAGCTGACAGCCAGACGACGCGGTGACGCCACCGTTCCGTATCGAGGTCTCGAATCTTTCCGACAAGAGGACGCCGAGTGGTTCTTCGGTCGAGACGAACTCACTGCCAACTTGGCCCAACGGGTGGCGTCGGCGATACGAGGTGTCGGCCGCCGTCAGTTCATGGTGATCGGTGCTTCCGGATCGGGTAAGTCGTCGTTGCTGCGGGCCGGGCTCGCCCCCAAGGTTGCCGAGGGCGATTCACGGTTCGACGGCTGGCGGGTCGAAATTCTGCAGCCGGGTACGGGAGGAATTCCGTCGTCGATTTCCGACGAACCAACCGTCTTGATCCTCGACCAGTTCGAGGAACTGTGGACGCAGTGCGACGGTGATCGGCGCGAGGAAATACTGCGGACTCTCGCGGAACTCGGTGAGAACACCATCGCCGTCATCGGAATGCGCGCCGACTTCTACGGTCTCGCGGCGGAGGAACCGCTTTTGGTGCCGCTGCTCGACGATTCGCCGATGGTGGTCGGGCCACTGACCGACGAACAATTGCGCGAGGTGATCGTCGAGCCGGCGATCAAGGCCGGGATGACCGTGCAGAGCGAATTGGTTCAGGTTCTGGTATCCGAGCTGACACCACGCGGCTCGCGTACGGCGAGCGACCCCGGAGCTTTGCCCTTGCTGTCACACGCACTGTTGGGGACCTGGCAACGGTCGACGCGTAAAACTCTGACCGTCTCGGATTACTACGCCACCGACGGGATTGCCGGAGCCGTCCAGCAAAGCGCGGAGGAAGTGTACGGCGAGCTCACAGAGCGGCAGCAGCAGTTGGCGCGCAGGATCTTCCTGCGATTGGTCAACGTCGACGAAGTGACGCAGACGCGTCGGCGTGCACCGCGCACCGAACTCTTCCTCGGTGACGACGTCGACGACGTGAACACCGTCATCGACCGGTTCGCCTTACGGCGCCTTCTCACCGTCGACGAAGAGACGGTCGAGGTTTCGCACGAGGTCTTACTGTCAGCGTGGAGTCGGCTTCGCGATTGGATCGACTCGGACCGCGCCGGCCTGGCGGTGCATCGCCGGTTCACCTACGCGGCGCAGGTGTGGGAAGACAGTGGACGCGACCCCGGTGCGCTGCTCGGACCCGCACGTCTTCATCTGACGGAAGAATGGCTGAACTCGGGTGAACTCGGTCTCCCACTGGAACCGAGTCGGACCCGCGCCGCCGACCTCAACGCCACCGAGCGGGAGTACCTCGCTGCGAGCATCGAGCATCGTGATCAGCAGGAATTTGCCGATCGCCGACGTACACGCGTTCTGCGACGGCTCGTGACTGCGTTGGCAGCTGCGTCGGTGATCGCTCTGGTGTTGGCGGTGGTTGCGACCGTCGCCGGTATCGGAGCCAATCGTCAACGTGTCCAAGCAGATACCGCGCGAGACGAGGCGATGTCGCGTCAGGTGGCCACCGAGTCGATCAGGATGCGCGAGCGGGATCCGTCGCTGGCGTCGCAGCTTGCTCTGGCGGCATTTGCGGTCAACGAAACAACCGAAGCCCGCTCGGCATTGCTGGATGCGTCGGGCGTTCATTCGGCTACTCGCATCATCGGACCGCCCGGCGCGATGAAGGCCCGGATAAACCCAGCCGGAACTGTTGTGGCGGTGGGTGGTTCGGATGGGAAGGTCAGACTTTATCCGATGGTGGACGGTGTGGCCTCAGCTGTTCCGCAGGCGGAGTTCCTCGGAGTCTCGGAGGGTACGGCCCTCTTTGCCGTCGCCTACAGCCCGGACGGACGGCTGCTTGCGACCGGTGGCGCCGGCGGCGCTGCGCTGTGGGACGTGTCGGATCCCGAAAATCCGGTCCGTGGAACACTTCCCGTCGACGGTGAACGCGTAGTGCAGGACATGGAGTTCAGTCCAGACGGAACCAAGCTGGTCGCCGGTACCTCGACGCCCGACGTCCTGCGATGGAACATCGACACCTCCACGAATGCCGTTGCTTTGCCTGCTCTTCCGCATCCAGCTGACGGCATTGTCACCGCGACGTTCAGTCCTGACGGACGTTTCCTCGTGGCAGGCGGGCGTCAATCGACACTTCGTGTGTGGGACGTCGCGAAGTGGGGTGAGGAATCGGCGCCGATCTTCGCGACCGAGCCGAACGGCACCACCGTCCACTACCTCGGTGTCGCGTTCAGTCCGGACGGACGCGAGCTTGCGGCGGGAACCACTGGCAGGGAGGTGGTTCGGTGGGACATGAGCGATCCGGCGCGCCCCATTCCCCTGCCGGCACTGACGGGATTTTCCAGCTACGTCAACGAACTCAACTACGGCAAAGACGGAACACGTCTTGCCGCAGGAAGTTCCGACAACTCCGTGCGCGTGTGGGACCCACGAACCGGGGCGTTGATCGAAACACTTCCGGACAGTGGGGCGGTGACCACCGTCGACTACAGCGACGACGGCCGCAACCTGGTCACCGGAGGACTCAACGGTGTGACTCGCGTGTGGGCTCTACCGGGTCCGGTCTGGGCGGGACCTCGGGACACGATTTTCACCAGTCCCTTTGCCGCGGACGGCTCGCGTCTGGTGGCCGGCGTCGGGGCCAGGGGTGGCGCGATGTTGGCGTGGAACACCGAGGATCTCGATCGCCCCGCGGTGATGCCGGAGTTGAAACCGCAAGGGGACGACTCTTTCAGCGGTGCGTCGGCGGTGTCGGCAGACGGGAACCTGGCTGTGAGCGGCACCGGCGGCGGCGGTGCCTATCTTTGGGACCTGAGTGATCCGGCGTCGCCACGGATCTACAGCGAACCCGCGGTGTACGTGAAGGGCATCGTGGCGGTCGTCGCGTTGAATCCCGCCGGAGATCTGCTGGCGGTGTCCTCGCAGGACGACAACAGCATTGCGTTGGTCGACGTTTCCGATCCATCGGAACCGAAGCTGCTGTCGTCGACCGATGTCGGCTCTTACCCGCAGATGATGGCATTTCAACCGGGCGCCGACATCCTGGCGATCGCGAACGCCAAGAACGAAGTGGATCTGTGGGATGTGTCGAACGCAGCGTCGCCCCGGGTGGCGGCGACGGTGGGTGGATTCGAAAGTTACGCATTAGCAGTGTCTTTCAGCGCCGACGGGACGTTGTTGGCCGCCGGAAGTGCGGATCACAGGGTCGCCGTGTGGGACGTACGCACACCGTCGGCACCCGAGGAGCTCGCTCGTCTTCTCGGTCCCGAGGGCGCAATCTATTCGATCTCGTTCAACCGCGCCGGTGATCGGCTCGCTGCCGGTGTCGGCGACGGAACCGTCTGGCTCTGGGATATCGAGACCCCCTCGCGGTCAACACGAATTGCGACGCTGTCCGCCTACCCGGGTCGCGTCAACGACGCTCAGTTCGCCGGCGAGAGTGACATGATCGCGGGTAGCGGGTCGGACAAGACCGTTCGCTTGTGGGGAATCGATCCCGACAGCGTCGTTGATCGATTGTGCCGCACCGCAGGATCTCCCATCACGGAAGCCGAATGGGAGCGTTACCTGCCCGGTGTTCCCTATCAGGATCCGTGCGCCGGCTGACTTGGGTCAGTTCATCCAGAACTCGAGCGCCGGTTCCCGACCCAGCTCGCCTCCGCTGCCGGTGATCACCAGTCCGGCGGAGGTGAGCTTGTATGTCACGTCCTTGTTGGTGACGGTGAATCCGTTGCCGGTGGGCGTCGGATCGTCGAGTTCGATGGTGGCGCCGTCGCTCAGCCGTTGACCCTTGTAGTAGTAGCGGCCGACTCCCGTTTCGCAGATGACTATTCGTGATCCGGTCGTGACGGCGATGGCGACGGCAGGATTGGTGGAGTTGCAACTGGGGCCGCCGGAGATGAAACCCTGACGGTCGGTGCCAGAGACGGTCGGCGCCGGACCGATCGAGGTTGTGACGCGTGGTGGCGTCGTCGTTCTCGGCGCTGTGGTGGGTGCACTCGGCGCCCGAGTCGTGGTCGTGGAGTACGAGTACGGCGTCGTGTAGGTGAAACTCCGCGAACTCGCTTCATCGGCGGCGTTGCCGAAAGCGGCGGCAAGCAGCCCGAAGAACGCGATCCACACGATCACGGCCAGGATGCCGAGTGCGGTGAAGATGTAGCCGATGATCAGTCCGGCAAGGGCGAGTCCGTCGCCTTCTTCGCCGGTCCGTTTGATCTGGCCGCGAGCGATGTGCCCGAAGACGATCCCCAACGGCGCGATGAGGAACGCGAAGACGAGGGCGAGCACCGCGAGCGTGTTCGTCGGCCGCCTGCCGTACGGATCGGGCTGCCCGTACGGAGCCGGTTGCCAATTCTGATTGCCCTGGTACCCGTACCCACCCTGATCGCTCATGAGGTGAATCTTGGCATGGACTTGGCCGAAGAGTGCAGGTGATCGCTAGTTTCGGGTACGTGTCTCGAGCTGAGGTGCGATGGTCGGCCAATCGTCGTCGGTCATCGCGAACAGCGCTGTTGTACGCCAACTGCCATCGGCGCGGCGCCGGTGCTTGCGCAGCAGGCCCTCGAACTGAGCGCCGAGCTTTGCGATCGCTGCCCTGGACTGTTCGTTGAACTCGTCCGTGTGCCACTCGACGCGTACGGCCTCGAGCTGGTCGAAGGCGTGACGAAGCAGGAGCAGCTTCGATTCGGGATTGATCCCGGTTCCCTGAACGGAGCGCGACAACCACGTGTATCCGATTGCAAGACTGCGGTTTACCGGGTCGATCTGGTACATGGACGTAGTGCCGACCACGGCGTTCGTCGTGATGTTCACCTGCGCAAAGGCGATCCGATTCGGGTCGTCGAGGGCTGCAGAGATGTACCTCTGTGCCTGTTCCCGATCGGTGATGGGCGCTGCGGTCCAACGAAAGATCGCCGCGTCGTCGGCCGCCGCGAGCAGAGCGTCGGTGTGCGCGAAGCCCAGGGGTTCGAGTCGGACACGATCACCGGTCAGCGTCGGTGATTCGAACCATGATGCAGTCATTAGGCGTGCTCCCGTGAGTGAGTCGGAAGGTTGTTGTCGGAGTTCGCAATCTGATCGGTCCCACCGGCCAGCGGATACCGCAACGGGACTCGCAGGAACAGGACGAAGAACACGGCGAGCAGGAGGACGTGGCCCCACACACTCGCCTGGACGACGGCTTCGTACTTGCTCGGATCGAGATTCATGTCCAGTTGGTAGAAGTACCGGAAGATGCCGATACCCAACGCCGCGTCGGCGATCAGATAGGCGACGATCCAGAACCACCGGATCTTGAACAGTACGAGGAACGGCAGGATCCACAGTGTGTACTGCGGTGAATTGACCTTGTGCAGCAACACGAATCCGCACAGCATCGCGGCACTGACTGCAATCCACGGAAAGTAGCCGTCACGGACGTATCGGCGCCAACCCAGATACATCGCGAGCGCGAACGAGACCAGGATCATGACCGGAGACAGGATGCTCACCAGTGCGTCGTAGTCGGCGTTGAGTTCGCGAACTCCGAAACCGTAGAACGGGCGCAAACCCCAGAACCACACCGAGTTGGTGGTGATGTCGGCGCTTCGCTTCTCCTGGAAGCTGAACGACGCGCGCCAGCCTTCGTACGAGATGAGGGCGAACGGCAGGTTGACGAGGACGACGGTGACGATCGCCGCGCCCGCCGTCATCAGCGCCCCACGAACGTCGTAGCGCTTGCCTTCGGTGCCGCGTAGGAGCACATACGCCATGAGCGGCAGCACGAACATTCCCGGGTACAGCTTCAAACAGAAACCGATCGCCAGGATGACGGCCGCCAGAACCGCGCGCGTTCGCAGCGGGATCCGCTCGAACGTCATCAGGAAGATCGCGCCGACGCTGGTGGCTACTACCGGGAGCTCCCAGTTGTGGAATGCGTACAGAACCAGAGGCGGAGTCGCCGACCACACGAGCGCGTACGCGCCGCTCATCTTGCCGAGCATCCACGCCGTGAGCAGTCCGAAAGGAGCCAGGATCAGGGCCGAGTGCAGAAGGAAATCGGTGTCGGTGTGTGAGCCGATACCGCCCAGCCACATCAGAATTCCGCTGAGCACCGGGTATTCGACGGTTCCGCCGGTCAGGAATCCTTCGGGCGTTATGCCGCCGGTGACGAAGGGGAACAGATGCTGATCGATGCCTCGTCCGAGCCAGAGCAGCTGAATGTCGGAGTAGCAGACGTCGATGTTCTTGTTGACGTCGAAGTTCAGGCTTCGGCCGTCGGGCGCGAACGGTGCACCGCCGCATCTGGCCTTGTTGAAATAGCCCAGCGCCATCGTCAGCCCGCACAATCCGACGACCAACGCCAGGATCGACGCCGGGGTCTTGCGGTCTGTTCGCATGATTCTCACCCTAGGGGGCGCAGTGGCTCGCGGGGTGATGCGTCTGCACCACGCGTCGCGCATCGATCTGGTGGTCTTCCCGGAGGGCCGGGACGATTTCCCTGGTCAAGGCCCCTCGTGTAACCTACGAGGGTTGCTGACGCAACGACCCTCCTGCCACGGATAGTCCGTGGCCGTTTTCACTTAGTCCACAGGAGGTGATGAGGTCTTATGCGTCATTACGAATTGATGGTCATCCTTGACCCCAGCCTGGACGAGCGCACTGTCGCTCCTTCACTGGATACGTTCCTCAATGTTGTGCGCCAGCACGGCGGCACGATCGACAAGGTCGATGTCTGGGGTAAGCGTCGTCTCGCCTACGAGATCCTGAAGCATGCTGAAGGTATCTACGCGGTGATCGACATCAACGCCACTCCCGCCACCGTCGCTGAGCTCGATCGTCAGCTCGGTCTGAACGAGTCGGTTCTGCGCACGAAGGTTCTGCGCCACAACAAGTAATTACTGTCGGTAGCGAGCTCTACTCTCGCGCCCAACGGTCTTACATCAATGCAGGAGGAACCACATGGCTGGCGACACCATCATCACCGTCATCGGAAACCTGACGGCTGATCCTGAACTTCGTTTCACCCCGGCGGGTGCCGCGGTTGCAAACTTCACGGTTGCTTCCACGCCCCGCACCTTCGACCGTAATTCCAATGAATGGAAAGACGGCGATGCGCTGTTCATGCGTTGCAACATCTGGCGCGAAGCAGCCGAGAACGTCGCGGAGAGCTTGACCCGTGGTTCACGAGTAATCGTGAGCGGCCGGCTCAAGCAGCGTTCGTACGAAACTCGCGAGGGCGAAAAGCGAACTGTCGTCGAGCTCGAAGTCGATGAAATCGGTCCTTCACTGAAGTACGCCACGGCAAAGGTCAACAAGGCCAACCGTGGTGGCGGCGGTGGAGGCGGCAACTTCGGCGGTTCCTCCGGCGGATCGGGTGGCGGACGTCCGAGCGCTGCACCTTCGGGTGGAGACGATCCTTGGGGCAGTGCGCCTCAGGCTTCGGGCTCCTTCGGTGGTGCGGGCAGCGACGAACCGCCCTTCTGATCCGTACCTGATCAGGAACATCCAGAAAAGAGCAAAGACATGCCGAAGCCGCCCTTGCGCGACAAGGTTATGAAGAAGAAGGTCTGCACCTTCTGCAAAGAGAAGAACACGCAGATCAACTACAAGGACACGACGTTGCTTCGTAAGTACGTCAGCGATCGCGGAAAGATCCGTGCTCGCCGTGTCACCGGCAATTGCGTCCAGCACCAGCGCGACGTTGCCATTGCCGTCAAGAACTCACGTGAGGTAGCACTGCTGCCTTACGCCACCGTGGCTCGCTAAGGAAAGGGAGGAAAGAACATGAAGCTCATCCTCACCGCTGACGTGGACAACCTCGGTGCGCCTGGCGACACCGTGGAGGTCAAGGACGGCTACGGCCGTAACTACCTGCTCCCCCGCGGACTGGCAATCGTCGCCACCCGTGGCGCCGAGAAGCAGGTCGAGGGCATCCGTCGTGCACAGGAAGCGCGCGCTGTGCGCGGCCTGGATCACGCCAAGGAGCTCAAGGCAGCTATCGAGGGCCTCGAGTCCGTAACGCTGACGGTCAAGACCGCCGGTGGCTCGGGCAAGCTCTTCGGTTCGGTTACCGTCGCTGACGTCGCTGCTGCGATCAAGGCTGCCGGTGGACCGATTGTCGACAAGCGCTCCATCGTGTTGCCGAAGGCTCACATCAAGAACACGGGCAAGCACGCCGTGGTCGTGAACCTGCACCCCGATGTGGTTGCCAAGTTCAACCTGAACGTCGTCGGCGCATAGTCGACTGTTCGTCTCGTCGGGCCCCGCACACTTCGGTGTGTGGGGCCCGACGTTTTGTTTCGGGGTGCGGTGTGCCGCCTGACAGCGTCCCGAATCGGACCTGGGGATAACTCTCACACTGTGATGTTCGACTTGGTGATCAGTGACGAATCGGGCGAGGCAACACGCCCGACACGCCGACGCGCCGACTGTGGAAAAACTATTTTCATCAACAGGCCTGTGAAATTGTGGATAGCCATCTACCTGGTCTTTTGTGGTTGCTAGGCAAAGTAGTCCCCAAATGCTCCACAGGCGGTGCACACCGTGGGGCGGGAGTTTCCACAAAGCATCCACAGGTTTATCCACAGTCCGGTTTGTATGCGGACCTACTAGTCCCTAACGTCATCTCGGCGTCTATCTACAGCCCGGCCGAATGCGGCTAGGGGATGTCGGTGGGGGCAGGTACAAATGATGAGGGCGCTGCGGTTTCTGGCAGTGTCGTCGAGTGTTTTACGGGAAGGTCTCGCTTGTGGCTGTTGTAGATGATCGAGGACCTTCCGACTTCTCAGGGCCGGACTACCCGGGCCCTCCCGAGGCCGAGCCCGACCAGGAGTTCGGACGCCAGCCACCTCAGGACATGACTGCCGAGCAGTCGGTGCTCGGCGGCATGCTGCTGAGTAAGGACGCCATCGCTGACGTCCTCGAGGTACTGCGTCCGGGTGACTTCTACCGGCCCGCCCACCAGTCCGTCTACGACGTGATCCTGGACCTCTACAGCCGTGGCGAGCCCGCCGACCCGGTGACGGTCTCCGCCGAGCTCGACCGTCGAGGTGAGCTCCGCCGTATCGGTGGTGCTGCCTATCTGGTGACGCTGACCCAGACAGTGCCCACTGCCGCCAACGCTGCCTTCTATGCCGAGATCGTCGCCGAGAAGTCCGTGCTGCGTCGTCTCGTCGACGCCGGTACTCGCATCGTCCAGTACGGCTACGCCGGCACCGAGGGCCAGGACGTGGCCGAGGTTGTCGACCGCGCGCAGGCCGAGATCTTCGAGGTCACCGAGCGTCGAACCACCGAGGACTTCGTACCCCTCACCGAGCTCCTCCAGCCCACGATGGACGAGATCGACTCCATCGCCAGCCGAGGCGGAATTTCCCTCGGTGTGCCCACCGGATTCAAGGATCTCGACGAGATCACCAACGGCCTTCACGCTGGTCAGATGATTATCGTCGCGGCTAGACCTGGTGTGGGCAAATCGACCCTTGGAATGGATTTTTTGCGTTCCTGCTCCATCACGCACGGCATGGCCAGCGTCATGTTCTCGTTGGAAATGAGCAAAACCGAGATCGTCATGCGTCTGCTGTCCGCAGAGGCAAAGATCAAGCTCGGCGACATGCGCTCCGGAAAGATGACCGACGACGACTGGACCAAGCTCGCGCGTCGCATGAGTGAGATCAGTGAGGCGCCGCTATTCATCGACGACTCCCCCAACCTCACCATGATGGAAATTCGCGCAAAAGCGCGGCGGCTCAAGCAGAAACACGACATTCGCCTGATCGTCATCGACTACCTCCAGCTGATGAGCTCGGGTAAAAAGGTCGAGTCCCGTCAGCAGGAAGTCTCCGAATTCTCCCGTAGCCTAAAGCTTTTGGCGAAGGAGCTCGAAGTTCCGGTTGTCGCGATCTGTCAGCTCAACCGTGGTCCCGAGCAGCGAACCGACAAGCGTCCGCAGGTCGCCGACCTTCGTGAGTCCGGATCGCTCGAGCAGGACGCCGACATGGTGATTCTGCTGTACCGCCCCGACGCGACCGAGCGAGACGATCCCCGTGGCGGTGAAGCCGACCTGATTCTGGGTAAGCACCGTAACGGCCCGACCGCGACAATCACTGTGGCGCACCAGCTTCATCTCTCGAAGTTCGTCGATATGGCGCGGGGATAGCTGCTGCCGCCATCGCCTGAAGGTGGGACGGATTTCAGATCTTGTGAGATCCTGCTACAAGCACCAATTCGATTCCACTAGTGCAAAATTCGGTTTGTCTACAGGTGGGGTAGTGCTGCAGTGAGGAAGACGATGCCGAAGGCGATTCCGGCAATGCCGGTGAGGATCCCGACCACGCCGGCGGTGTTGTCCCCCGGATCGTGTCCGGGGGTGTCGGGTCGGCGCGCTGCCAGTGCGGTTCCGATGGCGGCGGCACCGAGGAGGATGCCGAGGCCGAACATCCAGAATGTCAGTATCGAGAGTGCACCGAGCATCAACGCCATGTCGCTGTATTCATCGCTGTTGATCGGGCGGTGGTGATCCCACCAATCGGGCGAGGTGTGCGGGCGGGATTCGGTGTTGCCTGTGTTGTCGGATTGTTCGTGCGGGGGGATGGTTGATGCAGTCATGACGGCTAAAGGGTTCTCGTGCTGATTCTTTCGTGTAGTGGATGGGCCGATCGGCCATACGGGTGCAGAGGGGATCGAACGGCGGTGGGGATCGAACGGGCGGTGGGGTGAGTCCCGAGCACGCATCGCGTGTCTTCGGAACGCACCCCACCGTGGGAACGCTCGTCCGGGCCAGCAGGATCAGGCTTCGACCTGCACCTGCTTTGTCGCTTCGATGGTTTCGGTACGTGAGGGCGGTCCGGAGGAGACCTCGATCCGCCGCGGTTTCGCCTTCTCCGCGATCGGCAACGTCACCGTCAACACGCCGTTGTCGTACGAGGCGACGATCTGTTCGGCGTCGATGTCGTCGCTGATCGACAGCTGTCGTCTGTAGGTTCCAGCGAAACGCTCACTCGCCAGCCAGCTCACACCCTCTTCGGAGAGGGCCGTGCGATGCGCGGTCAACGTCAGAGTCGAGCCGTCGATGTGAACGTCCACCGAGCCGGGATCGACGCCGGGAAGATCGGCGTGCAGGACGTACTGGTCCTCGACCTTGTAGAGGTCCATTGGCATGAACCGTGGACTGCGTCCGTTGCCGGTTCCCGCGGCGAGGACGGACTTGGTGATCGCATCGATGTCGGTGAAAGGATCGAAACGAAGCACAGCAACACACCTCCCATGTCGTGAAACGAAAGGTCCCCGCCACTGTGGCGGTCGACCGAACTCACTGTGCGAGAACATGATAACCACACGAATTAGCACTCTGCAACTGAGAGTGCCAGATTTTTTCGAGGAGTGTCTCGGCCGCGAACAAGGCAGCATCGGAGCAGGAACAACGGCGGTTGCCAACCCCATGGGGTGGGGGCGGAACGGGAATTGCCGGTGTCGAGATGCTGTCAGCTGCCGGTCGAGTTCGTGCGGGATTACGACTGCCGCTGCGCCCAGCAAGATCGATGTTCGCGTACAACGGCGATTGCTTCAAACCCGTATTCTTGCAATGTGTTTCGATTCAGAAACTGCCGCGTCTCGTAGATTTCGAGTAGACAGGCGCGTTCTTCCATGGTGAGTTTGCGCTGACAGCCCTAAACTGCAGAAACGGCGGCGGGGGCTGACTTTGATGCGTGGTCAGCCCCCGCCCCGTATGCCCGGAACCTGTCGTGATGAACGAGTATCGCCGATTTCGGGAGTGCTTTGTAGTTGTGTTCGGGGCGGTCTGGCCTTGCTCGGTTCTTCGGGACACGAAGCAATGCAGAGGCTGTTTTCTCTCGCCCTCCTCAGGCGGATACGAAGGTCAGTTAATTCCGACGACTTCCTGGGCGATCGCCGCAAGTCTTGCCTGTGCAGCGGATACGATGCCGTGTCGGTTCTTGTGCGCTTCCTCGTACGCAACGATGTCTCGTACCTGTGCGGCGTCGGCCAGTTCCTTCACCGCGGAGACGGCCTGGGTGACGTTGAGTTCGTCGAAGTCTTCGATGGGAAGTTCAGCGGGGTCGAGTAACCCACTCGACTTGCGTACCGAACGGAAGACATCCGCGGCACCGTCAGCACCTTCTCGGCGAGTGACTTTCTCAGCCGTGGCGATGGCCGCATCCCTACTGGCCGACAGTGTTTTCACAGTCACGTCACCGGCATATGCGCCCCAGCTGATCAGCTCACCCAATACCGGCGGCGATGTGCGAACAGCGTCGATGGCACGGTCGAGACTGCGGGTGGACCAGGAGACCGGAACGTTGACCAGTCGAATGGCTGCTCCGGTGGCCGCTTGGAAGGGAGTGCGACGCAAAGCTGCCGGCCCCCCGAGAGCCTCCTCGGCAAGGACGGTGGTCAGCCAGTCCACAGTCGCGGAGTGTGCAGTGATGAGGCGGTCGGCCAACGCCGCGACGGTCTGATCGCCGCCGGCAGTGGCCAGGGCCTTGAGGTAGCGGGAGCGGTCGAGGAGTTGATGTTCGAGCGCAAGGTCTCCCAGTACAGCTTCGTCGAAGGGCTGGGCCTGTTCGACCATCGCTTTCACTCCTGCTGTCGCTCGTCCGAGGAACGGACCGACCGATTCCGGAACGCCACCCAGATCGCGAATCGTGGACTCGATGGAACTGGCCCTTTCTCGACCGTTCTCTGCGTTTTCCGTGAGTTCGCGTCGAACCGCTTCGGTTCTGGCCTGAGCGACGCGTGTTTCGGCGACCTGGATCTCGGCATGTGTCAGACCGAGGATGATGCGCAGCTGGTTGATCAAGGCGGACGTGGTTTCGGAGTTGCTCATATCGGGGTCGTCCCTTCGTCGGTGCGTGCTTTACATGATGTTCAGCTTGTGCTCGACGAGTGCTCCGCGGACCGCGGAGCCACCGCCGATACGCGGGCTACCCCGACCTACCGCCTAGTAACCACCGCAACTTCGCTGCGGATGTCGAACCGCATCGACGAGTAATTGGGCCAAGGGTGGCGAGGGCCGATTTCATGGTGGGGCGGCCTGATCCGTCCGCGAGGCTCTCGCAGTCCCTGTACCACCGCGCGTGTAGGTCGTTGGATACCGCGGACCAACATTCCGGATTCGCCGTGCGGCGGACGGGGTACCTCCAATGCGTCGTGACCCCGAAACTGATATGTCGACGAAACAGGCTGCCGAGCAACCCGTTCGAGTGTCGGCAGGTTGCCTGAAGCGACGACCGGTCGGTGTCGATGCAGAGAGTGGGATACCAGTGAACGTGGAAAGTTCCGGGCACGTTGATGCCGGCCAAGAGGGTACGACTGGATCCGAAACAAGTCCCGACACCGCTGACGGGGCGATAGAACTCGCGGACGAGATGGACAAAAGATACGAGCCTGGATCGAGAGAGACGGTCACGGTGCCCGGGACCGGCGGCACAGTCGCCGGGACAGCTTTCGCCGACCACGTCACGGAGATGTCGGACGAGAAGGTCGAAAACCTCGACGAACAGTTCTCGGAATTCCAGGCTCGTGCTGACGACAAGCATCATGAGGACTGACGGTCCAACCGCCTTACCACCGGCGCGCGGCCCGACGGTTCTCACTCAAACTGCGGTTCGAGAGTGCACCGGGTTTCGCGTAGCGGCTGGCGCCATGCCCAGAGTTTTCGAGAGGAATGGGCGGCAGATCAGTTCTGGTCAGCTCGTGGTGGCTTCGCTTACGATGACGTCAATGAGGCTGTGCCGCGGCCCACTAGTGGCGCTCCATTGCATGCCGATAACTCATCTTCTGTCATTTTGACGCTTAAATGCTTGCACTGCAACGTAATTCGATCTGCTATGGCATTGTGATCGCTGAATGCTGCGCCGCGATCAGAGTGAGGATGGGTGGCAGGCGGGTCTAGAGATCGGCGAGTAGATTATACAAACTGAGGAGCGGTTTCTGACCTGCCGCCGTGTCCGTCGGCTTTCCTTTTCACCCATGCGGACCGGCAGGCGAGTGTCGAATGCACAGGAATTCAGGCTGGATCTCTTAGCTTAGTTTGTCCCATCGTCAGTGACGAAACTCGTCCCCATCGGGGCTGTATCCAAAGGTGCGTGTCTCATCTTTTGGTGATTTGACCGAGGTCGCGGCGTTCTTGATCTCTTGACTGTCGTCAACGCCACACGAGAACGGGAGGTACGCCTTGTTAATCGCGCTCGTCCCATTGTTCTGGGTTGAATCCGTCTTGACCATTGCATTTGCGCAGGTGAAGATCTCAAGATCTGACGATGGTGGCAGCCCCTTCTTCCTCGTTTGTTATCGGAATGCATGTGTGGCAACGCGACTCCGTGGGCGCATGTCCCAGTACTGGCCTCGTGCGAATTAGGGTCGCTGAGCACCGGCGGTCAGGGAAGTGTCTGTGGTCGAAAATCGAAGACGGATCGGCTTGCAAGCGGTGCGATCAACTCGGTCAGTTTTCACGACTCTCCAATGAGGTCGCCTGCGAGGGAAGCTACGCCTCGCAGATAGGCGGCGAGGATAGATTCAGGGGATGTGTTCTCTTGGATGATCGTTCGGTGAAAGACCAGCGCATCCGTGAGGGTGATCAACTCGTCGACTCGTTCGTCGGAACTCGGCAGACCTGCTCTGTCGAAAAGTATCGCTGTCACTTCTCGGCTTATGGCGTGAACCTCGGACTGTGTTGTCAGCTTTCTTCGAAGCAGTGGTTCGTCACCGAGTTCGAGAACAAGGGCGTAGCGCGCCTTCATGTCGTCGCGGCGGTCCGAAAGTGTCTCGACAAGTGCGGTGATCACGCCTGCCAGATCAGAAATGCTCAGTTGGTGCTCACCTTGTGCCGTTGCATTGAGAAAGGCTGCAGCTTGTTTGGCGTCAGCTATCGCGCGTTCGGCAAGGGTGTTGACGATGAGTTCGATGAGCGCGAGTCGAGTTCTTGCATGGTGCGAGGTCGCGCCCTGGGGGATTCCGGCTTCTATATCGACCACTCGGTGAGTGAGCGCGCGAACTCCGTCACGGGCAATGACGCGAATGGCGCTGTTGGCGATCAGCTCTCGACGGTCATGGCTGCCAGCCGCTTGTGTAGACACGATTCGATGCTACAGGTGTAGCGTAGCAAACACGCTGCTGCTACAGGTGTAGCGAGAATGTCGTGCGTGATATTCGAATACGCGCTGGGTCTATTGCGCGACATGGGGAGATAGGTCGGACAAGGAGGCACCACATGATGATCGATTTCGTTCCAGACAAGACTGTGTACCCGTTCGAGTCGCGCTGGTTCGACTCGTCTGCCGGTCGAGTTCACTACATCGACGAGGGGACGGGTCCGCCGATTGTGTTCTGCCACGGCTCCCCTACATGGAGTTTCCTCTATCGGAAAGTCGTGGCGGGGCTGCGCGACCGGTACCGGTGCATTGCGGTGGACTACCTGGGTTTCGGGTTGTCCGAGCGGCCGCACAATTTCGGATACAGAATTTCACAGCACACGACGATTTTAGGTGAACTGATCGACCATCTTCAGTTGGACGGCTTTGTCTTGATGGGGCAGGACTGGGGTGGACCTATCGGGCTGGGCACGGCAACCGAGCGGGCAGATCGAGTCAGAGGGATCGTGCTGGGCAACACAGTGTTCTGGCCGATCGAGCCACTGGCCAATCAAGCATTCAGCGTGATCATGAGTAGTCGACCCATGCAACGCCGCATACTCGAGCAGAATCTCCTTGTGGAGCGTTTCTTGCTCGGGGAACTTGGCCGCACGTTAACCGAGGAGGAGGCTGACCATTATCGCAATGTGCAACCTACAGCGGAATCGCGGCGTGGGCTCGCGGTCATGCCCAAGGAAATCCGTGCCGCACGAGCACAGTTGGCCCAACTCGCCCAGGACGTGCCCGCGCTACTGGGGGACAAACCGGCTCTTGCAGTGTGGGGGATGCGGGATATGGTGTTCCGTCCGAAAGCGTGTATCCCGCGGATACGCGAGACGTTCACCGACCTTGACGTCGTCGAACTACCTCATGCACGGCATTTCATCCAGGAGCACGCGCCCGATGAAATCATCGCGGCCATCGCGAATCGATTTCCGTGATTGTCAGGTCCACCCCGGTTTGACATCGCGACGCCTGGGGAGGCCGTCCCATTCGACGAGCGGAGCGGATTGCCACCACCAATCGGGATCGGAGTGAACGCCGTCGATGGAGAATCGGCCGGTGATGGCCAGCAGTAACTCGGGCGGCCTGGCCAAAGTCAGATCGATCCAGGGAAAAACCCGCGAGACTGTTCTCGCACAAACATTTTCGGGAAGAATCAGCCCGACACCCAGGGCACGTGCTGCGTCGGTGCCGTGAACCAGTATTTCGGTGACAGCCATGCCAGCCCACCCTGGCGCGTCAGCTGATCCGCTGGGGTGGAACACACGCTCCTCCGCGAGGTCGCGGAGCAGAGCGGCGAGTACATGTGCGGACGAAAGGACGTTGTCGAGATGCTCGGATGCAGGGGCATCACGACCGTCGCGCAGGACCGGTAGTTTGGCGTCGGCCCGTCTCGCTACCTGGCCGCTGTAGAAGAGCAGCGCGTCGCTGATGTGCTCGATCGTGTGCGTCGCAGTCCATTGAGTCGGTTCTGCCGTGTTCGACCACCGCGGTGAGTGGTCCGGTATCGCGGTGAGCGCGTGCAGCGCTTTTGCGGCCGACACCACGTCGTCGGGTGTCGGTTCGGCCGATGCGGTCATGGTGTCCGGATCTGTGGTCGTGTCGGGTTAGGGGCAGCGTAGCGCGTCGACGAGCATTTCGTCATCCGGGCCCGACTGGTGCGATTCGCATGGGTTCCACGGCTCTGCCTCCCTGAAGTAGCCGAGAACCGTTGTCCGCCTTCATCTGATACCCAACTCGGGCCTTCGATGACGACGAATAGCTGCCACAGTCGTGTGGATGCCTACCTATCAAGGTATTTGGCCATGCACCACGCGACATGAGTTCTGAGCTCTCCATCGTCCGTCGACCGTGGGTCCGGGAATGGAGGTACTACGTTATGTGCATGCGCAAGGTGTCACCGAGGAGCAGATCACGGTGATGCTGTTCGACGCTCCCTGCCGCTAATTCGAGAACCGACTGGATACCGCATGGTCCTCGAGGACGGTGGCGCGATTGTCAGTCTCGCGGCTCCTTCCGATGCGTTCCTCGTCCCGACGTCAATGATCGTCGGGATGCACCCGAAACGATCGAGCGCGATGACAAGCTGCGAGGCGATCCGGAAGAGCTCACCGTCACCGCACGACGCATCGAGGACGAAGTATCGGCGGCATGCGGGTCGGCCAACGCAACGGCAGCGATCATGCGCGAAGAACTGGCCGACGGTAGCGCTCAGCGGGTTCGGACAGCGTCAGGCGCTGACAGGATCCAGGAGGCCGGCAAGCCGTCCGGCAATCAGTGCTTCGGACTCTGCGACAATACGTTCCACCAATTCACCCACTGTGGGGATGTCGTGAATCAATCCTTGCACAGTCCCCGCCGTCCAGATGCCAGCCTCCGGGTCGCCGCTGTCGAACACCGCTCTGCCCCGCGCACCGGCAACAAGATGTCGAACGTCTTCGAAATTGCCGCCACTGGAGAGAATTTCGATAACTTCTAGGCTGATGCTGTTGCGTGCTACGCGAGCGGTATTGCGCAGTGACCTGAAAATCAGCTCGGTGTCCACCTCGGAGGCAGCAACTATCGCCTCTTTGATGTTGCGATGAATCGGAGACTCCTCGGTACACATGAACCGAGTGCCCATGTTGATGCCGTCGGCGCCAAGCGCCAGGGCGGCCACTAATCCCCGCGCATCGGCAAATCCGCCGGACGCGATCATGGGAATGCTGATCCGCTCTGCTGCTGCAGCGATGAGAACGAGACCAGGTACGTCGTCTTCCCCTGGATGCCCGGCGCATTCGAACCCGTCGATGCTGATGCCGTCGACACCGAGGGCTTGGGCTTTGACCGCGTGGCGGACGCTGGTGCACTTGTGGAGAACCTTGATGCCTGCGCCGTGAAAGTGTGGCAGATGGGTTGCTGGAGACGAGCCGGCCGTCTCGACGACTTTCACTCCGCAATCGATGATTACGTTCCGATACTCGTCGTAGGGCGGGGGCGTGATCGTGGGGAGAATTGTGAGATTGACTCCGAACGGTTGATCGGTGAGCTCGCGCGTTCGGGATATTTCTCGGGCAAGATCGTCAGGTGTCGGCTGTGTCAGAGCAGTGAGCATGCCGAGCGCGCCGGCGTTTGCAACTGCCGCTACGAGTTCTGCTCTCCCCACCCACTGCATGCCGCCTTGGACGATGGGGTGACTAACTCCGAACGTCTCGGTAAATGCGGTTGTCAGCACTGGACATCTCCTCGATGATGCATGGATATCGGTTTGTCAGTTACGTTGTTGCCAAGCCGTTTTCGGCCAGAGTGACGCATTCAGCCCATCGACGACGCCCACTCGTTCAAGGCCGGGACCTGCGAGGGATCAGTTCGTGCCATCGGAGGTTCGGCGCGATAGGGCATGGCAGGCGTCAAATATTGTTCGCCATGTTCGTTGGTGCCGGGGATGAAGGAACGGTTCGCAACCACGTCGTCGGCGCAGATCACCTGGTCGTAGTCACGCACAAGTGCGGCAACCACTCCGGCCGCAGTGAGATGCTCTACCGCTTCCGCGGCGCTACGGTGGCACAGCTGCTTCTCGATCGTGGCGACGAGGTCAACACGGTTTTCCACGCGCAGCGCATTGGTGGTGAACCTCGGGTCGTCGGCCAACTCCGGCAGGTCGATTGCCTTGCACAGTTCGATCCATGCGCGCGGTTGGTATCCGCTGATCACCAGCTCGCCATCGACGGCGCGAAAGACGTCTGCCGCCGGTGCGACGCTTGGTTGTCCGTTCCCTTTGCGAATCATGGGCTTTCCGGATACCTGCCACTCGATCCAGTTGGCGGTCTGCAAGTGGATTGCGACGTCCAGCAGGGAAACTCGGACGGAGGAGCCCTTGCCGGTGCGTTCGCGCCGCAGTAGCGCTGCCAGTACCGCTTGAGCGACAACGTAGCTCGTTGCATGATCTATGACCGGTGCGCCCACACGTTGTGGCGGGCTATCCGCCTCACCCGTCACCGACATCAGTCCGCTCTCTGCTTGCGCAGCGATGTCGAGCCCCGCGCGGGTGGCGGACGGGCCCTCCGCCCCGTACCCGCTCACCGAGACGGCGATGATTTCCGGTCGCAGGCGTTGGAGTTCGGCAGAGGAGAATCCCAATCGATCGAGGGTTCCCGGGCGAAGATTGTGCAGCAAGATGTCGCTCGATGCGATCAGATCCCGAGCTCGCTGCAGATCGGCGGAGTCTTTGAGGTCGAGGCAGATTGAACGCTTTCCACGGTTGTACCCGTAGAAGATGCCGCGCGCGTAGTCGGCGTCGATTTGTCGGGCCGGTTCACCACCTGGAGGCTCGAGCTTGATGACCTCAGCGCCGAGATCGGACAACTGCTGCCCGGCGCTGGGGATTGCGATCAGTTGACCGATCTCCACTACTCGGACACCTGCCAACGGCAGGTCTACTTCGTCGGTCATCGAATGATCTCCACATGAGGCGAAGTGACATCCTCAGCGGGCTCCAGGCAGCGCGCCAACAAGATGCCTTCGGTGTGGTTGCAGGGGTTCAGTCGGTTTCTGTCGCCTTCTACTCCCCCGATTCGGATCGTCACGGTTCCATCGTCATTGCGCTCGAAGTGTGCGTCGTTGAGGTTGACGGTGTGGTCGCGGTACTCGAAGGACTCGAACCAGTGGTTGTACAGCATCACTCCGAAGTAGGTGCAGTCCGGGAGAGTAAATGTAATATCCACGGCAGTAGCGTCTTTCAGTGACCACCAGCCGGCAATGTATTGGTTGGAGCTGGTGCCGTAGAAGTCTCCCCACCCTCGCTGCTCCGAGGTCACGCGAATCTCGTTGGGAGACTGACTGAGTGTTTCGATGAGCTGAAGACTGCGTCGAAGGCTCACGTCCATGCCACGAGCAAGTTTCGTGAGGCGCTGGGCCAGCCACGCCGTGTCGAGATCGGGGCGTGCACCAGGCGGCGGACCGAGGCGCTCGATGTGGAGAACGGGATCGATCTCCGCGTTACGCGTCTTGTGATACACACGCACTACAACGTCGAAGCAGCGCTTATCCAGCCGAATGCCGCTGCGCCCCTCAAGTTCTTGTGCGACGAAGATCTCGAAGTTGCCGTCCGCATCACACACCTTGTCGTCGATGACGATGTTGTCGGCGACCCTGTCGGTCCCAGACGCGCCCACACGATTGGCGAGGACGGCGACGTAGGGCACTGTGCCACGGTTACCGTGAATGCGATATGTCTCGTTGGGGTCGATCATCGCAGTCCAGTAGTCGACGTCGATGCCGTCTCCCCAGAACTTTCGCATCGGTGACATCAGAGTGAAGAGTTCAGGTCGGAGCACGTCTTGGCGTTCGATATTCATCTCGGCGAGGTATCCGAACAGGCGAAGTGCGTGCCGTACGCCTTCGGCGCTGTCCAGCGGCGATCCTGTGGCGGCAGCTGTCGAACCGAATGTCGCAAGGCTGTCGGTGACTGCAGACCAAGCCTCGGTGAGCTGCCGGCGATCGTGCTGGGACTCGGATTGTGTTGACTGGTCAGCGAGTTGTGTCATCGTTTCTTCTCTTTCGTAATAGACGAACTGGATTGTGTATGGGGCGTTGGTCAGCAGAGGGGGTCGAAAGGGACGTCTGCGTCGGACTTACCCGAGGTCTGGTTGTTCACCCATGCGACGTTCTGGGTCCATCGGTGGGCTGAAATCTCGACCGGCCAGAGGGTCTTCTGCGAAGCCCACACCTGGTTGGCTTTGTCAGCAGGAACATTCATTCGCTCGGTGAGAAGTTGAGCTCCTGCTTGCTCGTTCGCGGGATCGGCTATCCACCCTGCTGCGGCCTCGAGCGCCGCACAAACGGGGGCAGCAGCATCGGATTCAGCGAATGTGGCTGTCGTGACGAGCACCGTGCCCAGGCCGTATGAACTCACGCCGTCAGAGGCCACCGGGTCTACTTCTGTAATCGCCGTCATCGGTATTCCTTGAGCATCGAATACGGCCTGGCTGGCAGCGGTGAGAACGGCGGCATCTATGTCGCCCTTTCGTGCGAGTGGTATCTGACTCGCGGTGGGTGCCGCTGCGATGAATTGCACCGTGGAGGCGTCGATGTTTCTCTCTCCGAGAAGCTGATTGACGAATTGCTCGGCCGCGCCGCCACGTGACGGTATGGCGATCCGCTTGCCGGGCAAATCCTCGATGGTGGTGATGCCGCTGTCTTTCGTCACGGCGATGGCAAGATCGATCGACCCGTACGGGGACAGTGGCCGCAGACTCTGCCCTTGCTCTATGGCCGGAACGACGGTTCCGGGTGCTCCGACCGCGAGATCGGTTGTACCGCCGATGAGACCGCTGATGAGTTCGGGCCCGTTCTTTCCGTCGATGAGCTCGACGTGGAGGCCTTCCTTGTCGAACATTCCTTGTTGGACGGCGACGTAGACAGGTAGGGACAAAGCGCTCGCAGGGTAGACCCCGATGGCGACGCTACCGTCGTTCGGACGCCCTCCCCCTCCACACGCGGAAAGCAGTAGGGCCGCCGCAATGACTGTGCCGACAAAAGGTCGAAGTTTCATGGGATTCCTGTTCCTTGATGGCTGGGCGCATCAGAAATCAAGCTGAGTTGGCAGGCACATCAGTAATCAAGCTGAGTTGGCTGGGCACATCAGTGGTCGAGCTGACCACGCAGCCGGTTGAAGATTTCTATGTATCGAGGTTCGGCGGTGAGGGTTTCGAGTTCGCGGGGGCGCTCGATGTCAATGCTGACGTCGTCGATCACCCGGCCGGCCCCGAGCAGCAGAACGCGGTCGGAGAGACAGATGGCTTCGCCGAGGTCGTGGGTTACGAAGATGACCGTCCGGCCTACCTGGGATTGCCAAAGCTCGAGGAATTCTCGCTGTACTTCGACTCGGGTCTGCGCATCGAGGGCGGCAAACGGTTCGTCCATCAACAAGATGTCCGGATCCAGAGCCCACGTTCGGGCCAACGCGACACGCTGGCGCATCCCTTGGGAGAGTTGCCAAGTCCACAGCCGTGACGCCTCGGACATTTGAACGGCCGCAAGCCAGCGCGCGGATTGAGTTCGTCTCTCCGCCTTGGGTACTCCCCTCAATTCGAGACCGTACTCCACGTTCTTCTGCGCTGTTCGCCACGGGAACAGCGCATCTCGGGCCATCATGAAGCCCATCCGAGAACGAGCGTCGAATGGCGTTGTGCCGAGGACCTCGGTCTTCCCTTCTGTTGCGTCTACCAATCCAGCGAGCGCGTTGAGCAGGGTGGTCTTGCCGCAACCACTCCTGCCGACCAGGCTCACGAACTGTCCGCGAGGGATTGTGAGGTCGAGATTATCGACCACAGTTTTCGCCGACCCGTCGGGCGAGGGGAAGGATATCGTCAGTCCGTCGAGTTGGACTGCGGGTGTAATCACGTTGGTATCCATGATGATTCCTGTCATCGTCGGGCCGGTGGCTGCCACCGAAGGAGGTAGCGCTCGGCGAAGTTCATGGCCTGGTTGAGGACGACCGCGACGATTGCGAGAAGTATGAGGATCGCGTAGACCGCTTCCATCCGGAACTGGGCCGAGTAGATCGACACAAGCTGGCCCAGCCCGTCCCGTGACGAGATCAGTTCCGAACCCACGACGCCAAGCAGTGAATAGATCAGCCCCAACCGAAGACCGGCAAAAATGCCAGGTGTCGCGACGGGGAGGAGAATGTGCCAGAACACCTGTGTCTTACTGGCATTCAGGACAGTGGAAAGTCGGAGCCATTCGTCGTCAACTGACTTCACACCGGCTCGTGCACTCGAGCAGACGATGAAGAATACGAGTGTGAACGCGAGAGCGACCTTTGCCGTCATCGTGATCCCGAAGATGACGATAAGCAGAGGTGCCAGCGCAAGACGTGGCATGGCATTCGCCGCATCCAGAAACGGACTCATGATGCGTTCGAGGGTCGGAAGCAGTCCGAGAGAGAGCCCTACCGCCACCCCGACTGCGCTTGCGAGGATCCACGCGATCACGACGGCAGTCATCGTGGCACGCAAGTTCGTCGAAATCTCCCCCGACTGCACTGCTGCGGTGAAGTAGTTCCAGGCCTCGCCTGGCGTTTTGGCCAGAACTGGCTCGATCCAACCTTGCGATGCGACGAGCTGCCACGCTCCGAGTAGGACCAAAAGCAGTGCGGCCTGGGCCAGTCGTACCCCGATGGTGCGTCGTGTACCGGATCGACGCTGTCGAGCGGGCTTCGGCTCAGAGCGTGCCCGCCTCGCGGAACGGGGTGACGTAGCGCCGGATGGCGAACTAGCGGTGATGGTTTCGGTCATTTCGGCGCCTTCTCCGTAGTGCTCACAGGCGGCGATAGGTGCTCGAGAAAAGCAGACGGGTGCGTCTGGTCGAAGCTCCCCGGGTTGTTGCTCACTGCGTTCATATGTGAAGCAGATCACGGGATTCTTCTTCCCGTCTACGCCACATTCGAGAGGTATGCCATAGGGTTTACCTATGGCTGACGGGCGCAGAATCGGGCGCGCACGCGGACTTCCATGAGAAGGGAATCCCAATGGACCGGCGTCATCTGGAATACTTTCTCGCCCTTGCTGATCGGGGCAGCATTTCCGCTGCTGCTCGCGGACTGGGGGTCAGCCAGCCGACAATCTCGGAGGCTCTGGCCAGAATGGAGAAAGAGTGCGGCCTGACGCTCGTCCGCCGTGGCTCGCGGGGAGTCACCCTGACCGACGCTGGGCGCGATCTCACAGGTCCGGCGGCCCAAGTACTTCGGGCATACCGGGATTTGGATCACGCTTTGCATCCATTGAACGTCGTGCAGCGGGGTCGGCTGACGGTCGTATGTCCGCGAACATTGGCGCGTGATCCGGCGGCCACGGCCCTCGGTGCGTTCAAAAGCAAGTTTCCCAACGTTGCGGTGACGATGCTCAGCAACGACACCGACGGAATCGGAACGGTGGTCGCCTCGGGTCAGGCTGATACCGGCCTCGGGGTGGACGAGGTGTTCGACGAGGGTGTTGAACGTATCCTTCTCGGCCGGCAACGAATCGTTGCGCTGGTGCCCGCCGCACGAAGTGAAGGCGAGGGGGTAGCGGCGTTGACGGATCTGTTGCGAATCGGATTGATCACCAGCCCGCGTGACGATGTCACTCGGCGACTGTTGGCGGAACGCCTGGGCGAAGGCACTGTGGACGGGGCGGTGGTTGCGGAGACTATCTCTGTGGCCTCGATGATCCCACTTGTACGCGCGGGAGTCGGCGTCGCCTTCCTTCCCGAATCTGTCGCCGATACAGTCGGAGAAGGTGTGGTGCTGTGTCGTACTCGGCCCCCGCTCACTCGTGATATCTGGATGTTCCACGGTTCGACGCCATCGCCTGCGGCACAAGCGTTTATCGAGACGACCAGCCGATTAGGTGACGAAGGTGGAATGGGGAACGCCGGATGAGCAACTTCGGAGAGTCCGCGCCCCCGCGAATCGATCCGCGGCAGCTACAAGACTTCCTCGCGGTCGTCGAACACGGCAGTATCACGGCAGCAGCGGCAAACCAGTTCACAGGAACATCGAGCGTCTCTCAATCAATTGCGCGACTCGAAAGACGCGTCGGAGGACGGCTTTTCAATCGGGGCCGGGCCGGCGCGACGCTGACTGCGCGCGGACGGAATCTCATCGATCCAGCACGCGAAGCGCTGGCCGCGCTCGACCGATTAGTGGTCGAGCGCGAGTTCTTACTGTCAGCAGTCCCCCACCTCAGTGTTGCCACGACAGCGAGCCTTGCGGACGATCCCACAGCGGTGCTGCTCGGAGCGCTGCGCACGGAGGTGCCGAACCTGAGAATCACCATCTCGGTTCCGCCGGGGTCATCTGTGGCCGATGCGCTTCACCCGGTCATGGCCGGCACCGCTGACGTGGCAATAATGGAGTCGCCGCCCACCGGCGTTCCCGGGACTCGAATGGTGCGCCTTCCGGACCACAAGTTGCGCCTTGTCTGCCCGCCCGGCACCCCGCCACCGGTCGACGGGGTATTCATCGGCGACGACCTCATGCGTATCGGCTTGGTCGTCGCACCGCGGTTCGAAACTTCCGATGTCTATCGCCATCTGCGTTCGATCGAACCGCGAATCGACCATGCCTTCGTGATGAGGTCACAGCATCGCGATGCCTTCGCGGATTTCGCATACGAAGGGATCGGTGCTGTCATCCTCGAACTCTCCAGTGCCGAGCGAGCATCCGAACGCGGCTGCACTGTGGGCGAGATACTCGAACTGCCGCCACGGAAGATCGCAGCCGTGGCAAAGGACGGCCAGAACACGCAGGTCGTCGAACATTTCCTACGGCTGTGTGCCGAGCAATCGGCGCGGAAGCTGTAGGCGGAGTCGATCTCTCTGGGACTTTGCGTATTCGCGGCGGCTGCTCATACACCGAGAACGATTGTTTTGTCTACAGACACAACACTTCTGGGATAGTCCGTTTCCTCGAACAAAGCCGACGGTTCACCTTGCCGTAAATATGTAATACGCGTCACTCCGGATCAACTTCGAAAGGTTGACTTTCATGCGAAAGTCTCTGAAACATTTCGTGAATGCTGCAGCGGCGGTTGCGTTGTGCGCGACGCTAGGACTCACGGGCGCAACCGGAACAGCGGCTGCCGATACGCCCGGCATCCCGAGCGTCGGGCACGACTGGGCGAGCGCAGGGCCGTACACGCCGAATGTCTCGATCGGGCTGGTGCACACTCTGTACTACCCGCGCCAGCTCGGCGCGCGCGGCGAGACGCACCCTGTTGTGATCTGGGGGAACGGGACCGGTGTGCTCCCCGGTGCGTACACCTCCTTGTTGCGCCACTACGCCAGCCACGGATTCATCGTGGTCGCCGCCAATACCCCGGCAAGTAACTTCGCCATCACCATGCGGTCGGGAATCGACCTCATCGCGGACAAGGCAGCCAGCCCGTCGAGCGTCTTCTTCGGCAAAGTCGACCTGGAACACATTGGTGCGGTGGGGCACTCGCAGGGCGGGTCTGCGGCGATCAATGCTGCGGTCGACGACCGCGTCGACACTGCCGTCGCGATCCAGCCAGGCCCGCTCAACGATGTCGACCTCATCGACGAGCCGGTTCTCTATCTGGCCGGCCAGGCCGACGCAATCGTTTGGCCGGCGATCGTGCGGGCGATGTACGAGGACGCCGACCACGTACCGGCCGAGTATCTGGAACTGCGCGGCGCCACGCACTTCGGTACGGCGATCAATGGCGGCGATATGCGCGGGCCGAGCACGGCGTGGCTGCGGTACTGGCTACTCGACGATCCGAACGCCCGCACCGAGTTCTTCGGAGCGAGCTGCGGATACTGCACTGACACCCAGCAGTTCTCCGACTTCGACCGCAACGATCTGGCCATGCAGATCCCGGGGTGACGGTAAGTCGGGAGTTGTCGAAGACGAACGGCCTGTCCGTTCAGATCGGCGGAATTGAGAAGCTCAAATGACGACGTAGCCATACATCCGTTCGCCCTGAGCCACAGCTCTGGTCGCTAGTTCGGCGAAGGCGGTCAGGAACGGCACTGAGTCCTCCGACGGTTCACTCGTCTCGTCGATCGCCCAGGCCGCCGCAGCGGCGGCGACATCGTCAGCGTTCAATTCCGCTAGTGCATCGCGTAATTCGTCGGTAACCGTGAGCACGAGGGTGTCGCCGTCGTCGCTCATTGCGACGAGTTTCCCGCAGCGTGGACCTTTTGCGACCTCGTTGTAGGGGCGAGCGGTGAGGGCTGCCTCCAGTCGGCCGAGCGCGACAACTGGATCGACGCCTTTCGCCTGCAGAACTGGAGTCCCACCCGCAGCCAACTGAACCCGCGGGCGAGAGGCATCGTTCGCCTCGATCACCGCTGGTTCCAAGTCGACGAGTCCCTCGAGGGCGGAGGTGGCGTGCTCATCCGTGCGCGCGGTGAAGTAGTCGGTGATCGCAGACATGGCGCGATCATTCCACACACGATGCATCCCCACGTCCCGGAGTCCTTCCGCGACTTGGCTGATCACCGTCAGACGGGGCAGGAGTGGGCTTCCTCGATCGCCTTCGCGAAAGCGCGGAGTCGTGGGCTTTCGAGTTCGGTACGCCACACGAGGCCCAAAGCAGATTCGGGTAATCCGTTGATCGGTACGAATGTGATGTCCGAGCGCTGGCTGTATGTAGCGGTTGCTGCGCACAGGATGAGGCCGACCTGACTGAATGCGACCTGCGACAGGCCTTCCTGAACGGTGCTCGCCCCACCCTGCGTGGGAATCGTGGCTCCGCCCGGCGTCGTGCTCGGGGAATTCACACGCTGCCAATAGTCGGGGGCGGGGCCGGTGATGGGTACGAGACAGATCTGCGCCAACTGCTCGGCGTCGATCACGTCCAGTTCACTGAACGGGTGATGGACTGAGACGGCCAGGGTCTGGGGCTGTCGAGAAAAGACGAGCCCGGTTGTCAGCTCGGGCTCATCTACGGGGAGAAGTGCCACCGCCGCATCGATTCGCCCGGCGAGTACATCACTGAACGGATCACCCAGGGGTAATTCTTTGATGGTCACGCAAGTTTGCGGATGTTGTATCTCGAAACGAGTGACAGCAGCCGCGATCGAATCGTAAATTGCTCCTTGGAAACCCACCCGAAGCGGCGTCGGCATGTTGCGTGCTCGTGACTGAGCGTCCTCGATTACTCCGACAAGCGCACGATGCGCGGGAGCCAATGACGCAAGAAATTCGGCGCCGAATTCAGTCAGGTGTACGCGGCGACTGGTGCGCGCCACCAGGCTGGTGCCGATACGGCGCTCCAACCCGCTGATCAGCTGACTGACTCGGCCCTGGGAGATGAACAGTCGTTCGCCGGTGCGACCGAAGTGCAGTTCTTCAGCGAGAACGAGGAAACACTCGATCTCACGCATCGGAGGCTCCGACATTTTCACTCCGACCTTCGACTCATTCGACCACTCCATCATGGCTCATCGATGAATTGAGCTAATGGTTGGATGAGCGATTCGCCGTTGATCCTGGGGCGTGCGGGAGTTTCTCTGGTTACATGCCACATTCCGCGCCCGGGCAGAACAGCCCCGCGCCCACGTCCTCAACCCACGCACACACCATCGAGAACCACTGGGCTGCGGTCGCCCTGATCGCAGCGTCCACCTTCATCGTTGTCGCGGCAGAGATGATGCCGGTCGGGCTACTCACCCCGATCGGTGCTGACCTGGTGGAAAGCGAAGGGACCATCGGGCTCTCACTGGCCATTACCGGATTGGTGGCAGCGGCCACTGCCCCGTTCGTGCCCATCGTGACCCGGCGCTTCGATCGTCGGTCGACGCTTATCGTTCTGATGCTTGTAGTCGCCGCGGCGAACGCCCTCACGGCTCTCGCACCAAGCTTCGCTGTTCTCGCTGGTGCTCGCGTCCTACTCGGTGTGAGCATGGGCGGAGTCTGGGCACTCGCCGCTAGCCTGGCACCCAAATTGGTGGGTTCCAGATCCGTCGGGTTGGCGACCACGATCATCTTCAGCGGAATCGCGGTTGCCTCAGTTCTCGGTGTCCCTGCGGGGACGTATATCGGAGCAGCGGCCGGGTGGAGCGTGGCATTCTGGACTCTCAGCTGCGCCGCGACGCTGATCGCGCTCGCCATGTTCGCTGTCCTACCCGTGATGCCAGCTGATCAAGCTTTGTCGCTCGGCAGTCTCGTGGTGGCTTTTCGGAACCCGGGAGTCCGGGTCGGAATCGCGATTACCGCGCTCATCGTCACCGCTCATTTCGCGGCGTACACCTATGTGCGTCCGGGGCTGGAGCTCTTCGCAGGATTGCACCCTGCGCAGATCGGCACGATGCTCTTGATCTACGGGGCTCTGGGCGTTGTCGGCAACTTCATAGCCGGGCCATCTGCCACCAAGTCACCGAAGACTGTGGTCGTCATCCTCAGCGCGGGAGTAGCGATCACCCTTGCCCTGTTCCCGATCTCGGTTACTACCTTGATCACAGCTGCTCTGCTCATGGCGGCTTGGGGCCTCTTCTACGGTGGTGTATCGGTGAGTACTCAAACATGGATCGCACAAGCAGCCCCCGTTCACCGAGAGGCCGCTGCGGCTCTGTGGGTTGCAGTCTTCAATGCAAGCATCGCCCTCGGCGCGTTCGCGGGTGGACGCATTCATGACCACTCCGGTTCCGAAACGGTCTTCTGGATATCCGCGGGAATCGCCACTCTCGCAATGCTGCTCGCCACATTCCGCAATCCCGTCGTGGCAAAGCACGAACTGACAACCTAGCCGCCTACACAAAACCTTCATAGAGGCAGGACAACAGATATGCGCCAGACACCCGTTTCGACATTCATGGATGTGACCGAGATGCTCGAACGCTACCGGGACAAATCGCTGTCTCCGGTGGAAGTGCTCGAGTCCACCATCGAACGTATCGAGGCGCTCAACCCGACCTTGAATGCAGTGGGACACACTTTCTTCGATACTGCGCGGGCACAAGCGAAGTCAGCGGAACGCCACTACGCCCGCGGTTCGGATGTCAGCCTTCCGCTCGCCGGTGTTCCCGTTGTGGTGAAAGAGGATGAACCGGTACAAGGCCAGCCGTGGACTCAAGGGTCCAAGGTCTATGAGGACTTGATCGCCACCCACACTTCGACTTTCGTGCAGCGGATCGTCGACGCCGGTGCCATCGTCCACGCGCGATCGACGGCGCCCGAATTCTCCTCGGCCGCGTTCACACAGTCCGAGTTGTGGGGCGTCACTCGCAATCCGTGGAACACGAAATACTCCTCCGGCGGGTCTTCCGGTGGATCGGCAGTCGCGCTTGCCGCCGGTATGACGCACTTGGCTACCGGTTCCGATGTTGCAGGATCGATCCGAACTCCGTCGTCTCTCAACGGAATTGTCGGGTTCAAGCCACCGCATGGCCGTGTCCCTGTCGATCCGCCCTTCAATCTCGATCGCTACTGCCACTGCGGTCCGATGGCTCGCACCGTAAGTGATTGCCTCACAATGCAGTCGGTCATCGCGGGACCGACCTCCACTGACATTGCCTCGCATGTACCGGCATCACCGCTGCCCGGCCTCGATACGCATTCGTTGACAGGAATGCGTATCGCCGTGATCCCCGCGTTGGGTGACTGGCCGGTTGATCCGGACGTTGCCGCCAACACCGCCAAGTTGGTGGACACCCTCACTGCGCTGGGCGCACGCGCGGAGATCATCGAAGTCGACCTGTCACGCGCTGCAATCATGCGTGCGGCCGCCATTCACTACGATCACGTGTTCGGTGCATCGATCTCCGCCGAAGCGTCCGCGCACCCCGACAAGGTCACGGAGTACGCGAAGGAATTCGCGCGATGGGCACGCCGCACCCGTGGTGATGCGACTTTCCTCGACGGACTCGCGATCGAAGCCGAACTTTATTCGTCGATCGGATCCCTGTTCGACACGTATCACGCGTTGATCACTCCGGCAGTGGTGACGGAGGGCTTTCTTGCCGGCGACGACTACGTCGGGCACGGAATCAATGTGCCTGGAACAGAATTGGAGTTCTACCTTGAGGCTGTCCCGGCCATCACCTTCAACATCCTGAGCAGCTGCCCGGTGCTGACAATCCCCACCGGTTTCGCTCGGAACGGAATCCCCACCGGTACACAGATAGTCACGCGGCCGTACGACGACCACACGGCCTTTGCCATAGGGCTCGCCCTCGAGGAGGTTCTGCCCTATCCCGGCAATCACCCGGACTGCCAGGCCTTCTCGTGAGAATCTCGGGCAGGCGGGTGAATCACGCCACGCAGAACTCGTTGCCCTCTGGGTCGGCCATGCTCACATGGTGACCTTCGAATCTTTCCAATTCTGAGGCGCCCGCGCGTAGTAGTCGTTCGACCTCGCGAAGGATTGTCGCCCACTTCTCAACTGGGGTCCCGTCTCCGGATACCCGGAGATCGAGATGCAATCGGTTCTTGGCGACCTTGGATTCAGGAACCTGTAGTAGACAGAGTCGGGGAGCCACTCCGAGCGGGTGGTGCAACCAAGCGCCGCCCATCCCGTCGTCTTCGTCGTCGAAAGTGGCCAGCCACTCCTCCCGGGTCGAAAAAGGCTGCGGTGGTGGCTCATCGACGTATCCAGCGGCTATCTTCCAAAACGTAGCCAAGCGGTCGGGGTCTGTGCAATCCATCGTCAGATCGACTCGAGTGAGCATCTGTCGATGTTAACGCCCAAGACAATCGAGTGTCGGGAGGGAGGAAGCTTGCGGCATTCTTCGGAACCAAGATGCTCGCCGCTATTTCCGCGTGCGACGTGGGCAGTCCACCGGTCCGTCGGCGGCTCGATTGTCAGCAGCAGCAGATACTCGACCAGTCGCTTGTAGCGTCGATCCCGTATTCGGCCCTGTGCCAATGTGCAGGAGGACGTCACCGCAACCGCTGTCGGGGGCCGCGTTCGGGAATGTCGAACAAGCCGATCGTTCGGATCGCTATCATTCTGGCTACGCCCGCCGACCGGGCCGGGATCTCGAGGAGACGCGTGAACCACACCACGACCGAATCTACTGCCGTGCCACCCGCGTCGTGGTTGCCGATGAAGTACCCTCGGCGCGGCGGTTTTGCCGCCGACGTGGCACCTGTCGATCCCGCAGCCGGTGCCGAACTCGATCGACAATTCGACAGCGACGACCAGTTTGGCGAATTCAGTTCAGCGTATTTGGTCAATGATCCTGATCCTGACGAGCTCACCCTCGCCGCCCGGAAGTATCAAGCCGGTGAGATCTCCGCTGTCGGTGCAGCTGCTTTGTACTGCATACTCGGCCGCTACGCAGATAATGACCGGCAACAATCGACACTTCTCGTGGACGGGTTGGTGGCACGGCACGGGTTGGTCTTCGCGGTCGAAGCACTCTTGGAATGGGCCGACCTGCGGTTCGTTCATGTTTCGGTGCCTGTGTCAGAGCTGGGACCCGACGCGGTAATTGTAGTGGCGAACATCGGCGGTGAGTCGCCAGCTGCGGGATACAAGATGCCTGAGTATGTACTGCGCGAGCAGCTCGGGCGGACGGACGAACCGGATGCGCAAGTGGTCCGAGAGCACATGCTCGACCGTATGCGCGGCCTGTTGGCGACAGCCTCTGACGAGGACTACGCCGCAGCCCGAGAGGTGGCGTCGTCGATGCGCACCAACAGCACCCGCCGTTTGACGGCGTCGTACATCTTTCCGACCGAGGAAGGATGGTCGGAAGAACTCATCATGGGAATGCGCGCCCGGTGGTATCACTGGAACACTCAGCTGACGGTTTCGTCGAACACGGTACAGCAGCTCGAACGGGTGACCGACTCACACGCAATGCGCAGTTGGCTCGAGGACGACGCGATGGTTGCCGCAGTAGTTGACGGCATAGGTGCAGGTCTTACCGGACTGTTGGTCGACGCGTTCGACAAACCAAACCAGTACGGACACATGAGGGACGAGGCGACACTGCTCCGAATCCTCTGGGCGCTCTCGGCGATACCCACCGACGAAGCGTTCACTGCTCTGGTCGAACGTCGCCACGTGAAGAGTGCGTTGCCCGCGGTCCTACACGCAATGCAACATTACCCACGTCGAGCATTGAAGATATTGGCAGAGAAGGATATCGACCTGTTGGACCGTCACGTGCGGGCGAATCCCGACATCGCCGCCGAGCTGTCGCCTACACTTCCCGAGCCTGCACGGCGAAGGATCGCCGAATTGTCGACGCCGACGCCCGAGGCCACGGATCTTCCGCCCATTCTCGTCGCGCCGCCATGGTCGAACAGAAAGAAAGCGCTCGAGGTCGCGGTGATCGGTGATCTCGTTGCTCCTGAAATCAGCCGAATAGTCTGGCTTCCAGGTGAACTCGAACAAATCAAGAACACTCCGAGCGACTACTCCTACACCACGTGGGAAAATTACAAACAGTATGTGCAGGATGTATCACCGCGTTCCACCCATGACTGGAACACCTGGGTGATTTTTCTACTGGCCCCAGACGAAATCGCGCGCCCGTTCCTGACGGACTGGCCCGGAACCTCGCTCAAGGATCCACTTCGGGTTGTCGCTCGCTACGAACTCGATGCGCTGCCGCTGATGCTTCGCTTCACGCGCGCTCATCCAGGTGCCGCGGCGCCATACTTGATGCCATATGTCGATATCGATGTCGCGCGCGTGCATGCGACGATGTTCGCCACCAGGAAGAATCTCCGCAAACCTGCGATGGCGTGGCTGGTTCGACACGCTGAAGATGCAGTGGCACTACTCGTTCCAGACGCAGTGGGTCCGGCAGGTGCTCAACGTGATCATGCTGCCGCCGCCCTGCGTGCGCTCGCCAGAACAACCTCACGCGAGACAGTGGTGGACGGAGCGAACCGGTACGGCCCCGAAGCCGGGCAGGTAGTCGCCGGCATTGTCGATCTCGACCCGCTCGAGATGTTGCCCAAGCGGATACCGAAAACTCCGGTTTGGGTGGATGTCTCTTCACTTCCGCTGATTCTGAACGAGAATCGATCAGCCGCACTGCCGACGTCGGCGGTGTCGACGATCCTGACGATGTGCGCAATCGGAACCGCGGACGCTCCTTACGCCGGACTCGATGTAGTAACTGCGTACTGTGACCGATCGTCGCTCGCCGAGGCCGCGTGGGAACTATTCGAACGCTGGTGGGGTGCCGGCGCTCCGTCGAAGGACAACTGGGTGATTCTTGCGCTGGGTTGGCTCGGCGACGATTCGACCGTGGCAAAATTGGCACCCCTCGTCAGACGGTGGCCAGGTGAGAATGGTGCAGCACGAGCACAACTCGGTCTCGATGCACTGGCTGCACATGGGTCAGCCCGCGCGTTGACAGAACTCGATCACATCTCCCGAAAAATGAAGTTCAAGTCGTTGAAGAACGGAGCGGCACAACGCGTCGCAGAGTTGGCCGACAGTCTCGGGCTCGATCGAGAACAGCTGGCCGACCGGATCGTTCCTGATCTCGATCTGACGCCGGATGGGACTATGAACTTCGACTACGGGACGCGGATGTTCACCGTCGGTTTCACGGAGGCTCTCGTGCCTTATGTGCTCGACGGAGGAGGTAAGAAGACGTCAGGACTGCCCAAACCCACCAGAAATGACGACGTTGTTCTCGCCGAGAGTGCGAAGAAGCGATTCGCCGAGCTTAAGCGAGAAACGAAAGCTGTTGCTGCCGAGCAGATCAAACGCCTGAACCGTTCGATGGTTACCGGGCGCCGCTGGACTAGGACAGAATTCGACGACTTCGTGCTCGGCCATCCGCTGCTGATTCACGTTGCACGGCGACTGCTGTGGGCATCGTTCGATGACAGAGGTCTGCCTACAGTAGTGTTCCGGGTCGCGGAGGACAGTACCTTGGCCGACATCGACGACCAGACCGTCGAGCTACCGGAGGGCCGTATCGGGCTAGTACACCCCGCGCACATACCCGATACGGTGGGCGCGTGGTCCGACGTGTTCGCCGACTACGAAATCTTGCAGCCTTTCCCACAGCTGGGTCGTGCTGTCCACGATCCGCTACCCGATGACGTCGACGGGAGTGGTCTGAGTCGATTCACCGGAGTAACCGCCAGCCCCAGTCAGGCACTGCGGTTGACGTACAGAGGATGGGAACCGGTGTGGGAGAACCCAGCTTCCTGGGGACAAGGCCTGCTGTACCAGCTCAGCGATGACGTGTCTGTTCTGCTGGGGTTGGAGCCCGGGATGGGGACGGGAGACCCTTACAACGGGTACCCCGATCAGAAGCTCGTTTCGGTGGAACTCCGTGGGGGGACTTTGAACGATGTCGATCGTGCGACGGTCTCCGAACTCATCGCAGACTTGGCAGGGTTCGCCTCGTGACTTCACGAGTCCAGCGCCCACCGGCTGAGGAGCGGTTTGCCGAGGAACTTGCGCGTTTGGCCGAAGAAGACACTGGGCCGCGACCACCGGGGTGGCGTCTAACCCTCACGTCGGCGCGGACGTTCGTCATGGGCGACGTCGAGCTGGGAATAGCGCCGAAATACGTAGGCAACGCATCGCTCGTCGAACGCTCACTCGTCACCTTGGCGACGACACGTGGATTGATGCTGGTCGGAGAACCTGGTACTGCCAAATCGCTACTGTCAGAGCTCATCGCCGCTGCTGTGAGCGGGGATTCGACCCTCACGATCCAGGGCGGTGCCGCCACGACCGAGGATCAGATCCGGTATTCGTGGAACTATGCACTGCTCGTCGCGGAAGGCCCCTCGACTCGATCGATGGTTCCAGCGCCGATGATGCGTGGAATGGCCGAGGGACGCGTCGTGCGGTTCGAGGAGGTCACGCGGTGTCCGCTCGAAGTGCAGGACACTCTGTTGTCGTTGCTGTCCGAACGGGTGCTGGCAGTCCCGGAACTTTCCGGAGACGACGCAATGGTCTATGCCCGTGAGGGTTTCAATGTGATCGCCACCGCAAACACCCGCGACCGTGGCGTCAACGAGATGAGCGCCGCACTCAAACGGCGCTTCAACTTCGAGACCGTGCACCCGATCGCCGATTTCGACACCGAAGTCGAACTCGTGCGAACAGAATCGGCGGCCTTGCTGCGTGCTTCCGGTGTAGCCGCAGAACAAGATCCGGCAGTGTCCGAGTTGTTGGTCACGCTGTTTCGTGACCTACGTACAGGATTCACCGCGAACGGATCGCCGGTCGAGCGACTGTCATCGGTGATGAGCACGGCTGAAGCGGTGTCCCTTGCGCATGCCACCGGTATTCGTGGGTGGTTCTTGCGAGGAGACGCCGGTACCGTCACCGACCTCGCCGAGTCCCTGGCCGGTACGGCGACGAAAGACAACAGTGAGGATGCTGCCCGGTTGCGCCGCTACGTCGAGAAAGTAGGGTCGCAGCGGACGAGTGCGGCATGGCAAGAGCTACGCCGGGCGCACGCACGTCTGACCGGACCGTGAGCGTCGCTGTGGTGGACGCTGGTCGCGACGTCGTGGTGATCGGGATTCGGCACCACAGCCCTGCGTGTGCCCGGATCGTGGCGGAGACCATTGAACGCCTGCAGCCGACGCATGTCTTGATCGAGGGACCCGCAGACTTCACCGATCGAATCGATGAACTGAGACTCGATCACAAGTTACCGATCGCGCTGTACTCCCACGTGCGACGAGGAGCGCACACACGTGTGACATGGGCTGCCTTCACCGATTGGTCTCCAGAATGGATCGCCCTTCGGTCGGCCTCCAAGGTGTCGGCGGAGGTTCGGTTGATCGATCTTCCCGCCTGGCACCCCGCTTTCGAAGGGCCGCCGGACGAGTACAGTGTTGCTGCAACAGTATTGGCGGGCCGACTGGGACTGGACACGGTCGACGCGATGTGGGATCACGTCGTCGAGTCGCGCGCCGATACGCTCACTGTCGAGGAATTGACTGCTGTCCTCGACGACTACTTCGATGCGATCCGGGTAGGTGACGCCAGAGTATCCGAGCGCGAACAGTACATGGCATCGTGGATACGGGCCGCTCGCGAGCGCCCCGGAAGCGGTGCTGTCGTTGTCGTCTGCGGCGGGCGTCATCGGCCGGCGATCATGTCCGAACTGGCTCGCGGTAGACCGACCGACGGATTCTGGCCCGCCGTTCCGACCGCGGGCCCTGATGTCGACATCGGCAGTTACCTGGTCCCCTATTCCTACAGTCGTCTCGACCTGGAATCACCATGGTGGTACGAGAAGCTCTGGCAGAAAACGGCATCGGCCGGGGAGGTTGCAGCCGCGGCGATCGTCCGTGATTTGCGATCCCGGAATCAACGAGTCTCGACAACGGATTTCATCGGATTCCGTACGCAGATCCTCGGACTCGCCGCTATCCGTGGTCACACGCTGCCGACGCGACGAGATGTATTAGATGCTGCAGCAAGTACATTGGTGGATGAGGCGTTGGCGTCGCCGCTGCCTTGGACACTCGCAGGGGAACCTCTGGGGCCCGAACCCGACCCCGTCATCTCGGCCTGTATGCGCACGATGCGAGGTGATCGGCGGGGCACGCTACACCCTGATTCACCGGTACCGGGATTGGTTTGTCACGTCGATATGCTCCTCGAGGAGTTCGACCTCTTGCCCGGCCCTGTTGTACTCGACTTGGCCGACGAGCGTAGTCGTCAGCGTAGTCGTGCACTACATCAGTTGCGTGTGCTGGGAGTGCCAGGATTCGAGCGAACTGCAGGTCCAGGCAGTGGTTCTGCAGTGGTGTCGACAGAACGATGGATGATTGTCGACTCCGCAGACCGCCTCCCGGTGCTGGTCGAGGCTGCAGCCAAAGGCCATACTCTGGTAGAGGCAGCTGGGGCCAACCTGGAATCTTCGCTGACTTCGGCTGCGGCTGATGTCGAGCGTCTTGCACACATTCTGTTCGATGCAGTTCTTTGTGGACTCGACTCGGTGGCTGACCGAACCGAGTCGATCGCATCCGAATCATTGAAGGGCGTAGGAGATCTCGGGGGCACAGGCCTGCTGCTTCGAGCCGCTCTGGACCTGTGGCGGCACGATTCACTCTTCGGGAGCCGAGGGTCCACACTGCTCGGGGCGATAATTGATTCGGCGTCCTCGCAGGTCGTTGCGTTGGCGCACCGAGTTCGGGCCACGACCGGTGGCGCTGATCTCCTCCGGATATCAGCTCTCGCAGCGTTATCCGATGCGATGGAGTATGCGACGGAGATCCTCTCGACTGATCCGGCCGACGACCTGACCGCTCTGGCACGTGACAATGGTGCCGCGGTCGACATCAGGGGATCGGCCCTGGGAACGTCCTGGGATCGAATTCCCCCCGATGCAGCAGTCGACGCCGTTCGATCGATTCCTGCAGAACACCTCGGTGATTGGTTGTGCGGACTGTTCGGAGTAGCACGTGAGCGTTTTCTGGACGCGGAATCCAGCGACACAGTGTTGACCGCCGTCGATGAAATCGTGAGCAGACTGTCCGAACACGAGTTCCTGACAGCACTTCCCGCTCTACGGCAGTCCTTCGAATTCTTCCCTCCCCGTGAACGCGACATCATCGCGCGCCGCCTGACAACGTCGACACCAGAGGCTGCAGTCGTGAACTCCCTGGATGTCGGAAGGCAGCTCGACGCCCGGGTGGACGACGCGCTTGCCCAGATCGGTATGCGATGAACATCGAACGATGGCGGCTGATTCTGGGTGATGCGTCGGCCGGAGTACTCGGTGATCCGACGGGCGATGCGGCTGAACGCGACGACGCGTTGGAGTGGCTGTACGGCCGTGACCCGGCTCGCAGCGCGCAGGGCGTTCGCGCTGGAACTTCCCGACTGCAGGGGACCGACTCCGTAACGACTGGAGACAACCCGGGTGGCGGAGATACGCCCGGTTCCCCGGGTGCGGTTCCGCCGAGTCGCAAGGATGGGCGGTATCGCCCCAATGGGCTCGGCGAAACGACGGTGACGGCCGTGGACTGGCTCGACGACATCCATCGTCTTTTTCCTCGCGAGACAGTTCATCGACTCGAACGCGACGCCGTGGAGAAATACGAAATCACCGAAGTGGTGACAGATTTGGAAGCGTTGCAGCGTATCGAGCCCAGCGTGACTCTGCTTCGAGCAGTGCTGCGTACCAAACACCTGATGGATCCCCGAGTTCTGGCGATGGCAAAAAAGGCTGTCGACAATGTCGTACGCGAGTTGATCGAGAGGCTCTCGGTGGACGTCCGCAGGACCTTCCACGGCAAACGTAGCCGACACAGAACAGCGTTTCGTAATTCGCGCAATTTCGACTTCGAGGCAACGGTTCGCGCCAATCTGCAGCATTGGTCACCGCAAACACGCAAGATTGCTATCGAAAAGCCTTTGTTCACTTCGCGAACTCGTCGGCACACGGATACGTGGACGTTGATTCTGTTGGTCGACCAGTCCGGATCGATGATCGACTCTGTTTTCCACTCGGCGATCACCGCTGCATGTTTCTGGAATGTCCCCGGATTGAGGACTCACCTCATTGCATACGACACCAATGTCGTCGATCTCACGTCCGAGGTTCTCGACCCGGTCGAGCTCTTGATGGGCGTCCAATTGGGAGGCGGGAATGACGGTGCAAAGGCCGTCGATTATGCCGCGCAACTGGTGGATACGCCGCAACGAACGATTGTTGTCATCATCTCCGATCTGTACGAAAGTGCACCGGATCGGTTCGTACGGAGCGTTGCCGGTCTCACTGACAATGGTGTGCGTGTCCTGGCGCTTGCAGCGCTCGACGATGCTGGTGACCCTGATTACGACCGTGAAATTGCCCGTCGCTTGACGCGACTGGGTGTACACGTCGGTGCGATGACTCCCGGAGGGCTGGCCGAATTCGTGGCCGGTTGTATTCGATGACGCCCCGGCCTGATCTGGCTGCGCTCACCGACGATGCGCTTGCGCTGGTCGCCAATCGCGGGCTCGTCAAACGAGCCGCGCGTATGTTGGCCGAGGAAACGCCCGAACTCTTGGTGACGAGCGAACGGATCCTCGTCCGGTACGTCGACGGTGTCGAAACCAGTCTTCCTGCCGGCGTTCCATTCTCGGAAGCGTCGTGCACGTGTGGCGCAAGCTCGGTGTGCCGGCACCGTGTCGGTCTTGTTCTCGCTTATCGGGCGAATCACGGGTCGAGCTTCGATCACATAGACTGGACGCCAGGGGAATTCGATGACGAGGCGCTGGAGGCATTTCTCGGAGCGGCGGTACTGGCACGGGCGAATCGGACCAGGCGGGAGGGCTACCAGGCAACAGTGCATCGAGCTCGAGGTACAGATCCTGTTGTGCGAGTCGAACTCCCGCATTGCACGGTCCGGTTCTTGGTCCCACACGAACTGAGTCACGCCCATTCTTCGGCATCTGCGCACACGACGGCAGAAGCGATAGCACTTGCCGTGTGGGCGGTTCGGGCGGCGGACGAATCCGGAACCGACCATGTGCACGTGGGTCGGAGTTCAGTCGTGCGAGATGCTGATCGAAGTGCTATGGCAAGGGCCTTGGCGCGGACGATCCTCGTGGACGGTCTGTCCACCACAACGGCGGTGCAACACGCCACTGCCGTCAGAGACGCCCGCACCATTGAGGCAGGTTCCGCAATCTGGTTGGCCGATGCGTGCATAGAACTGACCGACCAGATCGAGGCCTATTCGGTGCGGCATGCCGGGCACAGTCGCACACGAGTGGCGATGATCATCGCCGAGATTCATGCGAGGGTCGAACTCGGTGAATCGGTCGATTCATCGCTTGCCGGGACAGCACTAGGGACCGAGACTCCCGGTGAAACTCCGCTGCGTCGTTCACGTCTGATCAGCCTCGGCGCGAGGGTGACGGCGACTGGCGATTCGACTACCGCCGATATCTACTTCGCCGAACCAGATTCGGATGCAGTCTTTCTCATGAGTCACGATTGGTCGAGTGAATCCGACGAGGCACTCTCCGGGTATGCGATCTCGACTCGCCGAATTGCCGGTTCGACGGTCGCCGCTTTGGCTTCATCGACAGTGCTCACAGAATCAGCGGTTCGCCGTGCCAACCACAGAATCCGCCTCGGGCGTAAAGGGATCGGGCGTACTTCCATTCTCCCTCTCGGCGTCGACGCGTGGGAAAAATCGATTGACGTGGTGGACGATTACGCCGAGATGCATCGCCGGTTCATCGAGCGCCCGCCGTCGTTTGCCCGAGCCCGGCTGACTACCGATGGCGTCGGTGTGATGCGAATAGATTCTGTAATCAGCACCGATTACGCTCCTGCAGAACAGATGTGGACAATGCGGGTCGGAGATGGGCGTGGCAACCTGGCGCAGGTGAGCGTCGTACATCGAGCGCATGCGCCCGGTGCAATCGACGCGATGGTCCGGGCAATGTCGGCCCGGCCGAGGGCCGTGAGCGGTCGGCTGACTGTCCGAGCCGGTGCGTTGTGGATGACACCATTCGCTGTTGCATGCGACCTCGGCGTCATCGTTCCCGATCTCGAAGAAGGCCTCGGCAGTGCGACGATGACTCGCGCAGTTGCGACGGGCGGTGTGGACGCCATCGACAGTGCGCTGGAGGGGGCTCTATCCGTACTCGCGGACATCGCTCACCGCGGGCTGAGAAATGCGGCTGAGCCTACTATTTCTGCGCTTCGTCGTTGTGCAGCGGGGGTAGTCATGGTCGGTATGGCTTCAACGGCGCGAGCCTTGGAGTGCGTAGCCGGTGCGATTTCGTTCGGTGAGCTGGAGACGTCGGCAGATGCGTGGGTTCATGCTGTGATCCGGATCGTCACGGCCATCGAATCACGTTGAGACACTCGGCTTTGCCTCGCTGCGACCCTGCCGGCCATCAGCCTGCCTGCAGGCTTCAATTCTGAGGGGCTGCCAATGGGCATACAGGTTCTGGCTCGCAGTCACGCCGATCTGGACCTGTTGCAACTCGCGCACGGCTTCGGCAGCGTTGACACTCGCTCTGGTGAAGGGTTGACCAGAATGTAGTTAGGTGCCATATTAGTTGCATGGCAGTGGACGGAACCGATCACGACTCACCCACGTTGGATCAGGCGCGGCGGCAGTTGGAGCATTACGGCCTCGGGTCCGATCCGCAGGCGGTGCTGGTTGCGGTTCGGCTGATCTCGGCGGGCGCGCGGCTCGGTCGAGCAACCGAGGTTCACTTCGCGAGGTATGGACTGTCGACCGGCCGTTACCGATTGCTTGCGGATCTGGAAGACCATGACGGGGAGAAATCTCCCTCGCGACTGGCCGCTGATCTCGGCGTCTCGCGAGCCACGGTGACCGGGCTGGTCGACGGCCTCGAGCAGGAGGGTTTGGTCGCTCGGCGTCCGTCCGCCGAGGACGGGCGTGGTGCGGTGGTCGTCCTGACTGCTCGCGGCGCTCAGCGTTTACGTGACATGGCGCCCGAACACTTTGCTCGTCTCGAGGAAATGGTCGACGAGCTCACTGTCGACGAGCGTGCGGTTTTTCTGGATCTGCTCTCGCGGGTCGTTCGCGGTATCGGTGCGCTGACTGCGGAGTAGTCGGCTGGGATTCCAGGCATTCGTGTAGCGATTCGAATCGTCGTCAATTCTCGACAAAGGCTTCTCTCTCCATGCCCAAATAGTTAGCCACCTAATTATAATCGGAAAGTTGGTCTCCTTCATGTCCGGACTCACCCCGCCGATCCGTCGCGAAAATAAAAGGGAGATAACCGATTCCAATCGACGCGTCCCGGTTGCCGATCGTCGCGCCGCACGACCTTTCGCCCTGTGGAGAGAGGTGCTGGTCGCCTACCTTGCCCCTGCGCTGATGGCGGGTGCGGGCGGAGTCGCATCCGGCCAATCGGGCCTCACGATGGCGGCATTTACGTCCATTGCGGGCACGTCGGCAGTGGTGGCGTTGCTGATCGGCTCCTGGCTGCAGCGTCGCGGGAGGTCACGGCCGTGGACCACGGCCCTGCCTCGCGTCATGGTGGCGGCAATTCTTGCCGTCGCAGCCGCTGTGATTGCAGGCCTCGTCGGGTGGTTCGCCTCCCGTTGGCTACCAGCTCACACGAGCGTGGTCGACACTGCTTGGCTTGCTCGCCTGCAACTCGATCTACCGATATCTGCTGCTGTGGCTGCCGTCATCGTCAGCTGGCGATGGCGCCGTCAGAATCCCTGACCGACAACACATGTCAAAGATCCCCGGCTTCCCGGGGAAGACCGAAAGGAACACGATGATCGTCATCTTGGGAGCGTCCGGAACCACAGGCGGCGCGTTGCTACGCAGTCTCGCATCCTCGGGTGTGCCGAGCAGAGCGCTGTCCCGCGACCCGGAAAGGCTGAGCGCCCACCTCGGCGATTTGGCCGACGGTTTGGTCGAAGTAGTGCCGGCCGATGCCGCAGACTCAACTTCGCTACGCACGGCTTTCGAAGGGGCTGAACAACTTTTCCTCGCCATGGCCAACGGCCTCGAACAGGTCGAGCTCGAAACGCGTGTGATAGACATAGCCGCCGAGAGCGGCGTCGAACACATCGTCAAGATCTCCGACCCCGCCGCCGCGGCCGACTCCCCCATCGCTCTCTCCCGCGGCCACCATGCCGTCGGCGAACACCTGCGTGCATCCGGGATCCGCCACACTCTGCTCCGCCCTTATGCGTTCATGCAGAATCTGTTGCTCCTGGCTCCGGCGGTGGCTGCGCAGGGGGTGATTCTGGGCGCGATGCGGGACGCGCCGTGCAACTGGATCGACTGCCGAGACATCGGTGACGTCGCCGCGGCCGTGCTCACACGCGCCGACCTCGCCGGCGGTACCTACGTCCTGACGGGCAGCGAGGCAGTCGGCTACGGCGGCATCGCCGATTCTCTGACCCGCATGCTCGATCGCCCCGTCCAATATATCGACCTGCCACCGCACGAACTTCGGCAAAACCTCGTCGATCATGCCCACATGCCTCCGTGGCTGGCCGAGCACATTCTGGAGATCCAGCAACTTGCCGTCTCGCGCCCGGAGTCACCCACCGACACGGTGGCACGTGTCTTGGGGCGTGAGCCACGAACCCTGGATGCGTTCCTGCGTGAGCATCTGGACCGTTTCCGCTGATTCACGCTGCGAGAGCAGTGCCGCCAGCAGTCACGCGGTTGATCAACGAGCCCACCGAATCCTGATCGGACCTCGTACGGATTCCAGGTCGACGACTTCGCCGCCTTGGGTGATCTGTACTTCGCCGTCGGCCACCATGTGGCGGGCGGCCTCTCGGACAGGTTCCATCAGCGGCCGCCAATTGTCGGGTGCCGCTGCGCGGGCCACGTCGGAGGGGCAGATGCTCGACTCGGCTGATCGGGCACTGAGTAGTTCGCGGATCTTCGCCGCCAGTTCTTTCTCTTCCACCGTGTGACCTCAGTTTCCGGTCGTGACCGTAGGCCTTCAACAGAGTATGAACCTTCGGTTCGGCGAGTTGTGGTGAAGGAATGGTGCACATCGATAATTATTGACGGCGTGGAGAATTCGAGTGCAACGCGCCGCGACGTAGTCCGAAAGTCGTATTCGGCCAGATCCCAGGAGTACACGGACCTCTTCGGCTCGATGGATTCGACGCACGTATCTGATCGGGACCTGGTGACCAGCTGGGCTGCCACTTTGACCGGCCCCGTGCTCGACGCCGGGTGCGGGCCGGGGCAGTGGACAGACTTCCTGGCCCAGAGCGGGCTGGCTGTGAGCGGGATCGATCTCGTGCCCGAGTTCGTCGAACGAGCCCGCACCCGATACCCGGATCTTTCCTTCGAGGTCGGGGGCTTCGAGGCATTGGACGCGAAAACGAATTCACTGGGCGGCGTGCTGTCCTGGTACTCGCTCATTCACCATCACCCGCAAGATATCGAGGCACCGCTCGCTGAATTCGCGCGCGTGATCCGCCCAGGTGGTGGGTTGCTGGTGGGCTTCTTCGAAGGCACAATCTTAGAGCCTTTTGATCATGCCGCGACGACTGGTTATCGATGGCCGGTGACCGAACTTGCCGAGGTGCTGGTCACAGCGGGCTTCGACGTGATCGAGACCCATACCCGGACGGGGAGCGGCTACAGGCCGCACGGCGCAATCACTGCCAGCCGGCGCGGCGGCGAATAGCGGATCGAGACTGGGCGAGCAATTGTCTTTCATTCATTTCGTGTGAGTGGTGTGCTGGATGAGTCACTCCCCGGCTTTTTCAGCACCGGATCATCCACACACCGGATCATCCACAGTTGAAAGAAGGCGCCATGACCACGATCCATCTTCACAAGACGACCACTGCGACGCCCGAACAGGTCCTTGCCGGCCTGACCGACTTCGGCCCGGGCCGTGAGGAAATCTTCGGCCGCAGTGCGGACAGCTACCTGAAAGTGCACCAACGAGGACCCCACGATGCTGATGTCACCGAGGGCTCCAGTGGTATCTGGGAGCGTCTGCACTACGACTGGACCGACCCGCACCGCGTCGTGATGACAACCACCGACTCCAACCTGTGGGGCGGGGCGTCGAGCCATACCTACACGCTGACCCGGCAGCCGACGGGCCTGACCGATGTCGACGCCGTCGTGGTCCGGGACGGCAAGAACCTCAAGGGAAAGCTCCTGGCGTCGGTACTCGGACTCGTCGGCACCCAAGTGCTGGGAAAGTCGTTCACGAAGTCCATCGATGCCATCGAAGCTCGCAACGGTGGCGCGAGCGGCGGCAACACACAGTGACAAGAACCTGACGGACTTGTCAGAGCGCTTCGAGGGCTTCCGTCATCTTCTTCACCGTCTCCGGTGCCACTTTGGCTTCGAATCCCGCCTTCAGGAGAGGCGACGCAATCTTGGCGGCACCGTTGAACTCGACGTTCGCGTGATATTCGATCTCGGTCGAGTTCGGACCCACCGAAGTCAAGGTGATGTCGTCGGTACTGGTGGCAGTCTTGTTCTTTCCTTCGAGAACAACGTGATTCAGCTCGTCGGTCACCAGCGTGTACGTCAGTTCCGTGGTGACGCCGAACAGCTTCGACACGTTGTGCCATTGGGTTCCGACGCCGACAGGACCGTCGGAGATCTGCGTGCAACTCTCGGTGCCCGGATCCCACGTCGGCGCATTGGCGAAGTCGCGGAGAAACGCCGCAGCCTTCTCGATCGGTACCTCGGCGGTGAATTTGCGGGTGACGTCAACCATGCGGTGGGCCTTTCGGTTCATTTTTCGGCGGTAGTGCCGAGGCGAGACTTCGTTCCGACGCCCGGGCTACCCAAACTCGACGAACGGTAACCGCCTTCAGAAGACTGCGCGGTCCAGTGGACGTGGAAGCGGATCGAGTGCGCCGGTCTCGCGCAGGCGCTCGTAAGCCAAAACGGCCCCATCGCCGGCCCTGATCTGCAGCAACACGCCGCCGGGTAACGCGGTAACGTCTACGGCCAGGTCATCCGGGATCGCGTCAGCGCGAGCGGCCGAGAGGTAGCCGAAGCGGCCGATCACGGGATCTCCGACGCGATAGTCGGACTCGTCTTCGAGAGCGTCGAGGATGTCGTCGTCGGTGACATCTCCGAAGTCCGGTTCCCACACCGCGGCGAGCATCCGAAGTAGTTCTGTCTCAGGAACTTCGGCGGCGTCCGGCGCGCTGACAGCGAGAATCATCGACTGTAGGACGATTTCCGGTTCGCCGCCCGCCAAGCCGGAGAGTTCGAGCCCCCATTCGGGCCCTCCACTGGCTGCGAGCCTCAATCCGACTCCCAGACGATCCGACCAGTCTTCGGCGGCCTGCGCGTTCTCGAGGGCCTGTGCCAACTGGTCGACGGTCACGGCAGTAGCAGGTCCAGCGGAATGGATCTGTTGCCACGACCCGTCGACCACCTCGGGCAACAGGAATTCGACTTGCTCCAACGTCCGACGCCACCGGGAGGCCACGGCCTGCACCGATTCCGGCCGTCGTCCCCAGAAAACTCGAATAGCGCGTCGTGTCATCGAGTCCTCCGGTAAGGATCGTCCATGGGTAGCCATATCCCGTCTTCGTGGATTTCGAGATCAGTCACGCCGCGGGTGAGAGCGTCGACGGCCGCGAGAACGGCAGGACGCGTTTCGTTCTCGCGACACAGGAGTGACCACGTCCAGATTGCCGCCGGGTCGATCATCGGGCGTGCCGTGAGATCGCTCGGCAGCGTGATGGTCTGCCCTTTGGGCGAGTTGACGACCGGATGGCCGATGGCACGCACGTGATCGAAGAATGCCGGGCCGGTGATACCACCGTCGTTGATGCGCAGGATCTGTGCGCCGGTATCGCGAGCGAATTCTTCGGCGTAGCCGTTCCACGAATACCAGGAGGTGGTGTCGTCGTCGACGAGTACGACGACGTCGCGTGCCCGCACCGGTGTGGTGTCCTCTCCGGTGGAGACCGCGTAGAGCCGATCCGCACCGAGCAGTTTCGCGCTCAGAGCATGTTGGGCGACATCGGTTTTCCGCACCCAGGCGATCGCCAGGTCGAGGCTGCCGTCCGCTACCCGCGCGGCCTGTGCGTGTGATGGCACCACCCAGGCGTCGACGTGCAGTTGCGCGACCCCTGAAGTGCGCGCGATCAGATCCGTGGGGAGCCAATTGACGTAGCCGATCCGGACGGGCTCCGCTCCGGACAGACGCTCCGCGCGGCGTCGCAGATTCTCGGCACTCTCGAGTAGCGCACGGACATCAGGGAGCAGGGCCGCGCCGGCTGGCGTCAGAGCGACGGAACGGCGGTCGCGGACGAACAGCTTGACGCCGAGGTCGCGCTCGAGTGCCATGATCTGCTGCGACAATGACGGCCCGGCTATCAGTAGCCGCGCCGCGGGTCGGCCGAAGTGCAGTTCCTCGGCGACGACCTCGAAATATCTCAGCTGACGCAGCTCCACGATCATTCATGCTACGTGCGGTGGGAGGTTGTGCCTATCAGTCAGGAGCAAAGCGGTCGTGGCGGTCCGGCGCGGCCGGGGCACACGATAAGACCATGACCACAGTCCACAACGGCGTCTCCCCGCGAGCGCACGCTGTCCAAGCTGCCGCTGCGCTGGCGGCGAGCATGGGAATCGGTCGATTCGTCTACACACCGATCCTGCCGTTGATGCACACGCAGGCCGGTCTGTCGGCCTCGCTCGGCGCCACCCTGGCGACGGCCAACTACGTCGGGTACCTCATCGGCGCGCTCGCGGGAATCCTCATTCCCGGCGTGGTGCGCTCGGCAGCGGTGATGCGTACGTCGTTGGTGGTCCTCATCGCGACTTTGGCGCTCATGCCCACTACCCACGACGGATCCATCTGGTTCGCCCTGCGGCTCGTCGCAGGCATTGCCAGTGCCCTCGTCTTCATGATCGCCGTCAGCGCTTTGCACGCGCACCTTCGGGGGCAGTCCCAATTCCTGGCCGGATGGGGATTCGGCGGAGTTGGGTTGGGTATCGCCCTGTCCGGGGTCCTCGTGTTGGTCGTCCGCTTCATCGGTACCTGGAGTACAGCCTGGCTGGCATCTGCGGCCCTTGCAGTGGTGTGTGCGGTCGCAGCCTGGGGATTGACGCCGGAACCGCGTCCGACCATCATACCGGACGCGCCGGGAACTCCCAGTTCCCAACGCTGGTTCACTGCCTTGTTCATCAGTTATTTCCTGGAAGGCATCGGCTACATCATCGCGGGCACGTTCCTTGTTGCCGCAATCGATCTCGCCGCTCCAGAATGGGTCGGCAGCGGCGCTTGGATAGTGGTCGGTCTGGCCGCATTTCCCTCGTGCGCCCTGTGGGCTTGGCTCAGCCTGCGTTGGTCGAGGCCGACTCTGCTTCTCGTTGCCCTGTTGATTCAGGCGGTGGGCATAGCGCTTCCTGCTGTGATCGGAGGCGTCGGCCCCGCACTGATTTCAGCTTTCCTGTTCGGTGTCACCTTCCTTGGTATCGGGTCAATTGTGTTGGCAATCGGCGCGCACCTGCAGTTCCCACGCGCCGTGGCGTTGCTGACCGCTGGATACAGCATCGGTCAGATTCTCGGCCCACTCGTTGTCACTCCGTTGCTGCGAGACGGGTATCGCGACGCTCTGCTGTTGGGTGCGGCCGTCGTTCTGGGCGCGGCAGTGGCCGCCGCGGCCTTGCGGTTCCGATTCCCTTCCGATCTCGATGCGGACTCTCGGACGGCCACCTCGACTGAGGAGGTAGTTTTTGATGTCAGATGACGAAACCGCCGGAGCACTACCCGACGTAGGACTGGAGATGTTCGAATGAGCGCACTTACAACCGATCTCGACCTGAAGGTCCCTGTCATCGCAGCGCCCATGGCCGGCGGCGCTTCCACACCGGCACTTGTTGCTGCTGCCTCTCGCGCAGGCGGTCTCGGATTCCTCGCCGCCGGGTACAAGACGCCTCAGGCTCTGTCCGACCAGATCGACGCCGTGCGCGCCGAGGGAGTGTCGTTCGGTGTCAACGTCTTTGCGCCCAACCCGGTGCCTGTCGACGTCGATGCCTACCGTGCCTATACCAGGGCGATCCAGGTCGAGGCGGATCGCTACGGCATCACACTGGCTGACGGTGAGCCGGTCGAAGACGACGACTACTTCGAGGACAAGATCGATCTGCTCCTGGCCAGCCCGGTTCCGGTGGTCAGCTTCACTTTCGGCTTTCCCGCACCCGGCGTCATCAAGGCGCTGCGCGCTGCCGGTTCACTTGTCGTACTCACTGTGACTTCGGAGGCAGAGGCGCTCCTTGCCGTCGACGCCGGTGCCGATCTGCTTGTCGTGCAATCGTCGGCTGCCGGCGGCCACTCCGGAACGCTCACTCCCCTGCAGGTTCCGGCAGAAACACCGATCACCGAACTGATCGCTCAGATCCGTCACCGCACGTCGGTTCCGCTATTGGCGGCCGGTGGACTGGCGACCTCCGCCGACGTCGCTGCAGCCTTACGTGCCGGAGCGGACGCGGCAGTCGTCGGTACCGTACTGCTGCGCACCGAGGAGAGTGGTGCCTCGGCTCCGCACAAGGCAGCTCTGGCCGACACGTCACGCGGGAACACGGTCGTCACAAGAGCTTTCACGGGACGTCCTGCACGGGCACTTCGGAACGAGTTCATCGATCGCTACGACGCACAAGCGCCCATCGGGTATCCGGCCATCCATCACCTGACCAACCCGATGCGCAAAGCCGCTGTTGCGCAGGCAGATCCCGAGCGAATGCACCTGTGGGCCGGCACCGGCTGTCGCCACGCGACGGAGGAACCAGCCGGGGTAGTGATTTCGCGATTGGCTAACCTGTGACGGCGCGGACACCGGAAGCCGGATTGCCGGAAGTAGTGACATACGACGGGTTGCCCGGGTCCGCCGGTGGTGCACACTCGCTTCGAGTCAAGCGTCCCGATGTTGCATTTCAGCGGCTGCAGACATTCCTGGAATCCTGCACCGAACCAGTGTCGTTGCCGTCGTGGACGTTCGAGATCTACCAGAGTGGGCCATCCGAGCCGACCGCGCAGTTGTCATCGTTCGCTACCGAGCTCTTCGGTGGGCCCCGCTACAAAGCGCAAACCCATACCGAATGGAACGTCCCACCGGCTTCTGTCAACGAAGCGCTCGATGCCCTCGTTGGTTGCGATGCTGTTACAACCCACGGACGTTCTGTGGCGGCACTGACCTGCAGCGCGCCCGTACGCCTGATCGACCCCAACACGCGCGCGCCGTACCCCGACATCACCCCCGACACGTTCGGCCGTTTTGCCGTAGATGGATACGGCCGGATTCTCGGCGAGTCAGGCATACGCGCAACCCTCGGCAACGCGACATCCTCACTGTCCCTTTGGCTCAACCTGCCTGCAGACGAACGGTTGTCGTCCGGTGCTCGTCACCTACAAGACCCTCTCCCGTTCCGGTTGTCCGCGAAACACTGGCGTCTCTGGCGGCCGAACCGGAGCAGAGACTCGTATCGTTCCAACAAGATTCCGTCGCCGGTTCACGACCACGTTTGAATCACGCAGCAAGCATTTTCATCTCGGGCAGAGCTCGCCCATCTCGGAGACAATGCGATCAGCGCTGCGAACCACCCATACCGCGCGTCCGCCACGCAATGTCGGCATCAAGAGTCGGTCCTTCTCGATGGGCCAGTGCACAAAGGGAAATCCGCCGGCCAGCTCGTCCTGGACTTCGCCGGCGATCAGGGCCGTCAACTCCTGTACAGGCTGTTCTATGTGCGGCCCGACGACCCTGACGCCGATCAGGGGACTGGTTCCTGCACTCTTGCCCTTTGGTCGTGGTCCAGCGTCGAGCGCGAGGTGGCACTGACCGTCATCGAGCATCGACACCGTCCACACGCAGTTCTGCATGTACGTATCAGGGCCGTGCCAGCGGCATTGCAGATCCTTGCCGACAGCCTGGCACGCCTCGACGACGTTGGCGGGAGCGTCGTCTGGTGCATCCGGCCCCATGATCGGAAAGCTCCAGACTCCCACGTAGTCGAAGTCGGGCATATACATGCTTTCACTATGGCACGTTGTCAGAATGCGTCTTCCTCGAGTTCCATGATCTCGTTGTCGAGGGAACCCAGGATTTCTTTCGTCGACGCCAGGATAGGCAGGATGTTCTTGGCGAAGTACGACGCGACGACCACCTTGCCCCGGTAGAACGACCGGTCCTTTGCCGACGCGTCACGGTCCAAGGCTGCCAACGCGACTTCCGCTTGCACCAACAGGCGCCATCCGATGAGCAGGTCGCCTACCGCGTACAGAAAGCGCACCGAGCCGAGGCCTATCTTGTACAACTCGGAGGGTTGGTCCTGGGAAGCCATCAGATAGCCGGTGAGCGTCCCGGCCATCTCCTGCACGTCGGTCAAGGCGCTCTCGAGTAGGACTCGCTCGGCCTTGAGTCGACCGTTCCCGGCCTCACTGTCGATGAACTCTCGTATGCGACCGGCTACGTGAGCGAGTGCAACGCCGCGGTCGCGTGCGATCTTTCGAAAGAAGAAGTCCTGCGCCTGGATCGCCGTGGTGCCCTCGTACAGGGTGTCGATCTTGGCATCGCGGATGTACTGCTCGATGGGGTAGTCCTGAAGATAACCGGAGCCGCCCAGGGTCTGCAGGCTCTCGGTGAGCAGTTCGTAGGCCTTCTCGGAGCCGACGCCCTTGACGATCGGCAGCAGCAGATCGTTGACCCGCGCCGCCAATTCGGCATCCGCACCCGAAACCAACTCGGCGACATCGGCATTCTGGTGTGCGGCGGTGTAGAGGTAGACCGCTCGGAGGCCTTCGGCGTAGGCCTTCTGCATCGCCAGGCTGCGTCGGACGTCGGGGTGGTGCGTAATGGCCACACGGGGCGCGGTCTTGTTTGTCAGCTCGGTGAGGTCTGCGCCTTGAATTCGTTCTTTTGCGTACTCGAGGGCGTTGAGATAGCCGGTGGACAGTGTTCCGGTCGCCTTGGTGCCCACCATCATTCGAGCATTCTCGATGACCTGGAACATCTGGGCGATACCGTTGTGGACATCACCCACGAGCCAGCCGACGGCAGGAACGTCCGTCGCTCCGAAGGTGAGCTCGCAAGTTGGGGAAGACTTGAGGCCCATCTTGTGCTCGACGCCGGTGACGTAGACACCGTTGCGCTCTCCCAGTTCAAGTGTGTCCGAGTTGAAGTGGGACTTCGGAACGTAGAACAGGCTCAAACCTTTGGTTCCTGGACCGGCTCCCTCGGGCCGGGCAAGCACCAAGTGGAAGAGGTTCTCGGCCGTGTCTCCGACGTCACCGCCGGAGATGAATCGCTTGACGCCCTCGATGTGCCAGGTGCCGTCGTCCTGCGCGATTGCCTTTGTTCGGCCTGCGCCTACATCGGATCCGGCGTCTGGTTCGGTGAGCACCATCGTTCCGGCCCATCCGCGCTCGAATCCTTCTTTGGCCCAGTGTTTTTGCTGTTCGTTTCCGATGGTGTAGAGCACGCTCGCCATCAGTGGACCCATGTTGAAAAAGCTTGCGGATCCGTTTGCCGCGACCAACATTTCGCCGATCGCCCAGACCAACGGCGCCGGAGCAGGAACACCACCCATGCCTTCTGGTAGGCCGAGTCGCGACCAACCGGCCTCGTTCACCGCCTCGACCGTCTTGCGTAGAGGTTCCGGGACCACAACTGCGTGATTGGGTGCGTCGAATTCGACAGGGTTCCGATCCGCGTCGGCGAAGGACGCGGCGACCGGGCCTTCTGCCAGTCTCGCTACTTCCGCAAGAATGTTGCGCACAGTGTCGGTGTCGAGGTCCCCGTAAGCGCCGGCATCCAACAGTTCGCCGATCCCGAGCACCTCGAACAGATTGAACTCGATATCACGCACGTTGCTTTTGTAGTGACCCATTGTTCTCCGACCTTGGTTCGTCAGCAATACGATTCGTCAGCAGATACGGCTCGTCAGCAGTACACAAGAAAGCCTGCCCCACAAGGAATTCAGTACGCAACCGTAGGTAGAGACGAGTTTCGTTGCTACAAAGTAGCGCCAAGCCGCTCTCATTGAAACATTCACTCGTACAATCGGTTTCCGCTGGTGGGGTGCATATCAGTCGCGTAGCATCCTCTTGGGTCAAAGCAGCTGCGCACCAATCGAAGTGCTCATCCTCGCCTTCGGCGTCAAACGCATTCGCAGTGATCAGTGAACATGCTGCTCGGTAAACCACGAGCGCCTCTCGTTGGTAGCCGAGACGTTCCTCGATCGGCGTGGAGAGCCCAGTTCTGTCTCGTGAGCCTTTGGTATCGGTCAGAGGGTGAGTAGCACTTTGGTGGCGCGCCGCTCGTCCATCGCCTGGTAGCCGGCGGCGGCGTCCTCCAACGGGAGAGTGAGGTCGAAGACGATGCCTGGGTCGATCTGGTCGGTCATGATGAGCTCGATCAGTTCGGGTAGGAATCGCCTGACCGGCGCGGGACCGCCGAGCAGGCTCACCGTCGCGAAGAACAGGTTCATGCCGTCGAGCTCGACGCCGTGGGATACCCCGACGTAGCCGACATGTCCGCCGGGGCGGGTAGCTCCGATAGCCTGCATCATCGATTCTTGGGTGCCTACGGCTTCGACGGTCGAGTGGGCGCCGTAGCCGCCGGTGAGTTCCTTGATCTTCGCGATGCCCGCGTCGCCCCGCTCTTCGACGATGTCGGTGGCGCCGAATTGCGTGGCGAGTGCCTGCCGGTCGGCGTGGCGTGACATGGCGATGATCCGCTCGGCGCCGAGTTGTCTGGCAGCGAGGATCGCCAGGAGTCCGACTGCGCCGTCGCCGACGACGGCGACTGTTTTGCCAGGTCCGGCTTCCGCAGCTACGGCGGCGAACCAACCGGTGCCGAGTACGTCGGAGGCTGCAAGGAGGCTGCGAGCCTGCCGCTCGGTCGGCTCTCCGCGGACAGGGACGAGGGTGCCGTCCGCGAGCGGGATGCGAGCGTATTCGGATTGGGTGCCGACCGAGCCCATCATGACCTGGTGGATACAGCGAGACTGAAAGCCCGCCTCGCAGATTTCGCAGGTGTTGTCCGACGCGACGAACGAGCCCACGACGAAGTCTCCAACTTCGATGTCGTTGACGTCAGGGCCGACCTGTTCGACGACGCCCACGTATTCGTGTCCCATCGGCGTCGGGCCATTCAGCTTTTCGATGCCGCGATACGGCCAGAGGTCGGAACCGCAGACGCAGGTGGCTGTAACGCGAATGATCGCGTCGGTCGGTTCGACGATCACCGGCGCTTCGATCTCTTCGACCCGGACATCGCCGGGGGCATGCATGACGACAGCGCGCATGACGTGGCTCCTCACCATCGGTTTCTTCGTGTCACTTCAACCTGATCACGATTTGGCGGCGTGCGGGAGTCCCGCGCGATAGTGGTACTGCGAGGGACTCCCTCGCTACCGGTCACTGACTTACCCTCGATGGCATGGACGATCGAGCGCAAGTACGCGAATTCCTGACCTCGCGGCGCGCCCGAGTCACGCCCGAACAAGTTGGACTGCCGGCCGGATCGAACCGCCGCGTGGAAGGTCTGCGTCGAAGTGAAGTGGCAACCCTCGCCGGCGTGAGCGTCGAGTACTACACGAGGCTAGAGCGCGGAGCGATCAGCGGCGCATCGCCGGGAGTGCTCGACAGTATCGCGAAGGCCCTACGACTCGACGACGCCGAGCGCGCCCACCTTTTTGATCTCGCGCACGCGGCAAGCCCGGTAGCCAGGCCCCCGCGTCGGCGAAATGCGAAGGGCTGGAAGCCCCATCAGAGCCTGCAGTGGGCGCTCGACGCAGTCACCGCAGGACCCGCTTTCGTGCGGAACGGTCGCATGGATCTTCTTGCGGTCAACCCACTCGCGCGTGCGTTTTACAAGGACCTCTACGACATGCCGGGGCAGCCCCCGAACATCGCGCGCTTCACGTTCCTCGACGAAAGGGCTTTCGAGTTCTATCCGGACTGGAACGCGTTTGCCGAGGTGACCGTCTCGATTCTGCGAACCGAGGCTGGGCGAGATCCTCACAACAAGGAATTGCACGATCTGATCGGTGAACTCAGCACTCGGAGTGAGGAATTCCGGCGTCGGTGGGGCGCGCACGACGTCCGCCATCACGGCACCGGATTCAAGACTTTTCACCACTCCGCCGTTGGCGAGCTGACGCTTGCCTTCGAAGGTTTGGAGATGGCCGCCGAGCCGGGGTTGACGCTCACGATCTACACCGCAGAGCCGGGATCGCCGTCCGCGGAACGGATGCAGCTACTCGCCTCGTTGGCAGCCAGTGAGAATGCGGACTCTGCGCCTCACGTGTCGGAGCGGTCGCTGACGGACGGCTGACGAACTGCGCGACGGTTGATCGGGTCGTCAGTTGACCACTTCGACGGCGGTGCGCTTCGTGCGTTCCTTGCGCAACAGGATCATCAGCGGCAGAAAGTAGAGAGCGGCAACGCCGGTGCCTACCAACACCGGCCCAGTGGCACCGAGACTCGAGGCGAACGCGAACCCGGCGATCCAGGAGCCGACCGCCGTGCCCAGATTGAACGACGAGGTGCTGAGAGCAGAAGCCATCGTCGGTGCCTGATCGGCATAACGCACAGCCATCCCGATCAGGATGGGATTGGTCGACATGCCGAATAGTCCCAGCATGACTACGAGAATCACCGTCACGATCACGTTGTGCGAGAAGAGGCAGAGCGCCCCGAGTACGAGAAACGTCATCGCTGCCGAGACGAACAAGACCCCGTACTGATGCTTCGCACCGAGTCGACCGCCGAGATTGGAGCCGACGAACGCACCGAGTCCGTAGCCGACAAGCACTAGCGGCACTGCCGACGCAGCAAGTCCCGTGTTCTCGGTCAACAGCGGAGAGATGAAGCTGTACGCCGCCAGCGACGACCCGCACACGACGGCGCAACCGGACAGAACGAGCCAGATGCGTTCGTCCCGTAGGCTCGCGATCTCCGCTCGCCAGGACGGCACCGCACCGGAGTCGGTGTCGGCGGGTACCAATCGGTGGACGACGGCCGCGGCGACGAGCGCGAGGGCGGCGAGGGCCCAGAAAGGACCACGCCACCCGATGCTCTGACCGGCCAGAGCGCCGAGCGGAACACCGATGACGTTCGCGAGCATGCCTCCGCCCAAGACGATGCCGAGCGCGCGCGAGGAAGACGCCGGGCCGGCCGCTTTTGCTCCGACCACTGCGGCGACTGCCCAGAATGCGCCCGTCGCCACGGCTGTGAGGAAGCGGGCGCCGAGAATGAGTCCGAAGTTGGACGAGAGCGCGACGATGACGTGTCCGATCGCGAAAACAACCAGCGCCGAGCTCAAGGTCACGCGTCGGGGAACCCTGAGTGTCAAGATCGCCATCGCCGGCGTGCCGACGATCATTCCGATCGCGAAGACGGTGATCATCAGGCCGACGTTCGCGATCGACGTACCGAGGTCACCCGCGATTTCGGGAAGAATGCCGGCGACGACGAATTCGGTTGTGCCCATCAAGAAAACTCCGACGGCCAGCACGTAGATCACGAGCGGCAGGCGGCCGGTTTCTTCGACGGTCGGGGCGGAAATCATGAGGTGGTCAGTTCTCTTTCTGTTGACGACGCGCATGTCGTGGCGCACCCGTCCAGGGCATCACGCCCGTCGCCTGCGAGGGAGTCCCGGTCGTTGGGGGTACTCGAAGGGACTCCCGGTGTGGCCGATTGCGCGCTACCGTCGGCGCAAAGACTGCCTGAACCCGGGAGACGCGCCCATGACACGACGACAGATCCGAGGACTGGGCGCGGCCGTGCTCGTCTCGGCCTTCCTGACGGCCTGCGGTAGCGAGGATCCTGAAGGGCCCCGTCCGCAGGCAAGCACGACAGCACGATCGGCGCCCGCCGCGGCCTTCGGTGAACCCGAGACCGTCGCCGACGGCTTGGACGCGCCCTGGTCGATCGCATTCCACGGCGACACACCACTTGTCAGTGAGCGCGACAGCGCGCGAATCCTCGAACTCGACGCCGGCGGAAACAGCCGCGAGGTGGGAGTCGTCGACGGCGTCAACCCCAGAGGTGAGGGCGGTTTACTAGGGATCGCAGTACGTGAAAACCGCCTGTACGCGTACTTCACCGCGAACGGGGAGAACCGGATCGAACGCTTCGACATCATCGGTGCTCCGGGGGAATTCGCGCTCGGGCCGGCCGAGACGATTCTCGACGGGCTCGCTTCGGCCAACTACCACAACGGTGGTCGCATCGCGTTCGGCCCGGACGGGATGCTGTACGTGACCGTCGGTGATGCCGGTAGTCGAGACAGGGCTCAGGACCTCGACTCGATGTCCGGGAAAATCCTTCGAATGACTCCGGATGGCGATGTGCCGCTGGATAATCCATTTCCGAACTCGTTTGTCTACAGCTACGGCCACCGCAACTCCCAGGGCATTGCCTGGACCGAGGACGGCACGATGTACGCCAGCGAGTTCGGGCAGGACACCTGGGACGAGCTCAACAAGATCGAAGCAGGCGGAAACTACGGGTGGCCCGAGGTCGAAGGGATTGCGGGTGAAGGCGGATTCATCGACCCGCTCCAACAATGGTCACCTGACGATGCCAGCCCCAGCGGAATCGCCATCCACGACGGCACGATCTACATCGCCAATCTTCGTGGTGAGCGACTCCGCACGGTGCCCTTGACCGATCCCGCGACCGCCGACGAGCAATTCGTCGACGAATACGGGCGCCTCCGTGATGTTGTAGTCGCACCGGACGGGTCGCTGTGGATACTGACGAACAACACCGACGGACGCGGCGACCCCAAACCCGGTGATGACCGCATCATTCGCGTGCCGTTGCGCTGATGTCGATTTCCGGCGAACGCAGTACTTCCAGCCCGAGGATCCTCGCCGAAGCCGGTGATTCACTAATATCGTTACGACAGATGACGCGGGTACGGATCGGAGAGACAGCATGGGGACTTGGGGTTCAGGACCTTTCGACAACGACGTAGCGGGCGACCTGCTCAGCGCCGTACAGGCGGGTGACTACGATATCGACGATTACGCACGCCACCCCGACGACGGCTACCTCGATGCCGATGATGCTCAAACAGCTATTGCCGTCGCCGAGATCCTTGCGGTTGCGCACGGGGTTGCTCCGGCGCCTGTGCAGCTGGCCGAGATTGATGCCGCCGGGTACGCCGGAAGCTTGAGTCCGGAGCAGAAGGCATGGGTCCTCACCGCACTCGAGCGTGCCGTCGCAGACAGCGACACGTCGGAGTTGTGCGAGTTGTGGGAAGAAAACGGTCCGGAAGACCTCGCGGCTTGGCGGGCACCGATCCTGGGCAGATTGGCGAGTCTCAAAACGGTGGGATGAGTGTCACTCGTCAACAGTCCCTTGGTTACTCGGAGTTCGACGACGACAGACTCCCCTTGACATACCGGGTGGTGTCGTCGGCGAGGATCTCTGCCAGCCCACGTTCGATGCCGTCCAGGGCCTGCGCGGCGACATCGGCCGGATCGATCTTCTGTTCAGCCGGTACGCCCGCAGCCATGTCGGTATCCATGTATGCAACGTGCAGTGCCGAGACGGCGATTCCCCGCGGCGCCAGTTCTTCTCGAACGGCGTCGGTCATCGCCCACGCCGCTGCCTTCGATGACGCGTAAGACCCGAGGGCAGCCGGATGGAACCAGGACAGCACCGAAAGAACGTTGAGTACTGCTCCGCCTCCGTTGTGTTCGACGACCGGAGCAAATGCCCGGGTCACGGCAAGCGGGCCGTAGAAATTGACGTCCATCTCGCGGCGAACGTCATCGATGTCGCCTCCGATCAAGGGTGCCGAGGTAGAGATTCCGGCGTTGTTGATCACCAAGGTCACATCCGATGCGATTTGCGCTGCGGCCGTGATCGATTCGGCGTCCGTCACGTCCAACCTCAGGGGGATGACGCCGGGCAGATCGACAGTTTCCGGATTGCGGGCAGCCGCGTACACCTTCGCGCCGCGCTCGACGAGCCCTGCTGCCAGATGGCGGCCGAGTCCGCGATTGGCTCCGGTGACGACCGCAACCGTCTTGTTCAGGTCCATGATTCTCCCAGGGTTGTGACTGTCGGTGACATTTAGATTATGAATCAAATCTAAGTGTGGGCTAGGATAGATGTCAAGTGAAATCCAAACTGGAAGGCGTTGTGATGGGCCGCGTATCGCAGCAACAAGCGGAAGAGAACCGTCGGCGCGTCGTGGAAACCGCAGCTCGTCTGTTCCGAGAGAAGGGCACTCACCTCAGCGTCGCCGACTTGATGAAGGCGTCGGGGCTGACCCACGGTGGTTTCTACAAGCAGTTCGCGTCCAAGGATGCGCTCATCGACGAAGCGACCACCCATGCCTTCGCTGAACTGGCGCAGCTGCACGCAGCAGGTCTCGAAAGGCATGCAGGGCAGCGTGACGAGGCTCGACAAGCCCTGATCGACAACTACCTCTCCGTGGAGCATCGCGACAATCCGGCAGACGGATGTCCCGCTGCTGCACTCGCCGCCGACATGGCACGCGAGCCGGCAGACAGTGAGGCCCGTCGGGTGTATGTCGAGGGGGTCGGTGATTTTGCCAAGGCGCTCGCGGATGAGGAGCATGACGGGCTCGTGCGTCTCTCGACCATGATCGGCGCTCTGGTCCTCTCGCGAGCCACCAAGGGATCGTCCCTCTCCGAGGAAGTCCTTGTCGCTGCTCGTGAAGAGCTCACCGGGTAGTCCAGGATGATCCGCGTACGGCCCGCTGACCCGGCCATGCATACTGGCTGAGGTCTCTGTCAGCGATACCTTCGATTGCTTCGAGATCTGCAACTTCACTACCCGATGGCCGCAGGGAGAAGCGAGAGATGTTCACACCCAGAGAATTTGGCAAAGTCTCAGTGCTGGTACCAGAGAACGGTGGGACCGTCCCCTTCGGAAACACCGTGGTCGTGCACGGATCCGAACGCACGCTGGTGATCGACCCGTCCCTCTCCCTCGACCGAGATCCCGTTGGCGCAGACCTCGTCTTCATCAGTCACGGCCACGAGGACCACGTTGCCGGTCTCCGGCATTTTCAAGCACCGACGTACGCGCACAACCTCGACGCACCGTCGGTCGCCTCCCTTGACACGATGCTCACAAATTACGGCCTCCGCCCCGAGGAGCGAGCTGAGGTCGAACATTCAATAGCAGCGCAGTACGGCATTCCCCCGACGCACGATGACGTTTCCGGGATCGCCGACGGCCACGTCTTCGACCTCGGAGACCGCACGGCGACGGTCATTCACCTACCTGGTCACACTCCCGGACATTGTGGCCTCCTCATCGAGCCCGACGGCTTCTTCTATGTCGCCGACATCGATCTCACCTCCTTCGGCCCGATGTACGGCGACCTGGGCAGTAGCGTCGACGACTTCCTCGCCTCCATCGACCGCGCCGCGGGCATCGACGCTCGGTGGTACGGCACCTTCCATCAAAAGGGCGTCGTCGAAGGCAGCGACGAGTTCCGTCGCCGGCTGACCGCCTACCGCGACAAACTGCTCAGCCGCGAAGAAAGACTCGTCCAATTTCTCGGTGAACCAAGGCAGTTGGATGACATCGTCGCGCATCGCCTCGTCTACCGTCCGCACGTCACCGCGCCGTACGTCGATGCAGTCGAACGACGAACTGCGCAGCTGCACCTTCAGCGGCTCGTTGCGGCCGGTGCCGTTGTCACGCTCGAGGGCAACGTATTTCGGCGTGCATGAATGTGTCGTGTCATCCATTGGATGTGAACAGAGCGGGCAGAAGGGTGCAATTGTGGCGATGGTAGTTGTTGTCGGCGCGAGCCGGGGACTTGGTCGTGCATTGATCGAGGGCTTGAGGAGCGATGGTCACGACGTTGTCGGTATTTCTCGTCGGCGCCCTGACGGGTTCGACGTCTCCGAGTGGATCGAAGCAGATCTGACCGACCCTGTTGCGGCAGCGAACTCGATCGACCAGGAGCTTGTCGGAGGTGTAGACACCCTGATTTGCAACGTCGGAATTTGGGAAGGGGACGCCTTCACTTCCGATTATGTGTTCACAGATCAATCCGACGTCGAAATGCTGGAAATGATCAACGCCAACATCACCGGCACGATCCTTTTGTCGAAGCGCCTGATCCCACGGATGATCGGGCGTCCTCGACCTCGGATTTTCTTGACCGGTTCTACCTCGGGGCTCCCGCGAAGCGGTAGGCCGGAAGTTGCGTTCGGCGCATCGAAGTCCGCGATCAACGGTATTGCCGACGCGTTGAGAGAGGGCTACCGGAAGGACCGACTCGCAGTGACGGTCCTTCACCTCGGATATCTCAACACGGAAGATGGACTCGATGTGCCCCGAGACATCGCTGCTGCCCGCGGAGATGGGTCTCTGGTTCCCGTGCACGACGTCGTGGATACCGTGCGCTCCATCTCGAATCTGTCGTCTTCGTCATCGGTTCGAGAAGTGGTCCTTACTGCCATCGACGACACACGATTCTGAACGACAGCTACTGCTTCGGTCTGTGAATCCGATTGCCGAACAGATGTATTCAGAGAATATTTCCCTCGATGAAGATGAAGGCTCCCGCCAGGTACACCAGGGTGAGCCCCGTCAGGAGCCACGCCATGTACGGCCGGATGTAGAGGCGCCGCAGACGGTGCAATCGCAGGGAGGCTCGCAAGAACGCGCCCACGGAGCCGAGTAGCAGCATGAGGCTCGGGACGAAGACGGCCAGTCGGCGATCTTTCTGTGAGCACAGCAAGGTGTCGGTACCGAAGCATTCGCCCCGCCGGGAGCCCAACCAGACGATCGCGACAACCAGTGCCGCGGTAGCCAGAACGACGGACAGGCCGTACGTCAGGGTTCGCCTGTTGATCTTTCGCTCTCGACGCTGAATTACATCTGGTGTGTCAGAACTGTCGGTCATCACACCCCCTTTCGAACATCGCACCTTACTTCGTGGATCGACGGCGGGAGAGGGCGTACAGCACTACTCCGACCGCCAAGAGTAATGATGCGCGCAACCACGTTGCGGCGCTCTGCTGGGTGAGCAACGCAACGCACGTACCGAGGGCGAGGATCGGAAAGATGATCGGTGTCCGGAAATGACTGTGTTGCACTGCGTCACGACGCAGAACCAGGACCGCGATGTTGGTGCTGATGAATACGAAAAGCAGCAGGAGTACCACCGTCTCTGCCAGGGCTGACAACGATCCGGTGACGCAGAGAGCCATGGCAACGGCTGTGGTTGCGATGATCGCCACCCAGGGGGTCCGGCGCCGCGGTAGCACGCGCGCGAATGCGCTGGGGAGCAACCCTTCCGACGCCATTCCGTACGTCAGCCTGCTTGCCATGATCATCGTCAGCAGTGCGCCGTTGGCGACGGCTACCAGAGCGATCAGGCTGAACAGGCGAGGCGGAACACCGACGTCGGCGGCCGACACCACTGCCAGTAAGGGGCCGGAGGACGCGGCGAGCTCGTCGGCGGGCAGCACCACCGAGACAGCCAGGCCGACAAGGACATAGGCGGCGCCCGCCGTCAACAGGGCTCCGAACAGTGCGCGTGGGTAGACCTTGCTCACGTTCTTCACTTCTTCGGCGACGTTCGCCGAGGTTTCGAAGCCGACGAACGAGTAGTACGCGAGGAGCGCCGCTGCCAACACGGCGAGTGCAGGCGATCGACTGTCGTCGAACTCCACGACACGGCTCAAGGTTCCGTCGCCGTGCCCGAGAACTACGCAGGCGAGGACGACAACCATGACGAGGCCGGTGACCTCCACGACTGTCATGACGACATTTGCGCGCATCGACTCCTTGATGCCTCTGGCATTGAGAAGCCCCACCAGGAGGAGGAAGACGAGCGCGGCTGGAACGGTCGGGACGTCGATGAAGGCTTTGAGATAGTCACCCGAGAATGCGAGGGCGAGTCCTGCTGCACTCGTGACACCGGCCGCCAGCATCGAGAAGCCGACGAGGAATGAGATCAGAGGTTTCCGATACGCCCGTTGGGCGAATACTGCTGCACCGCCCGCCCGCGGATATTTGGTGACCAGTTCGGCATACGACGTTGCTGTCAGCAATGCCATGACGAGCGCTACGAGCAGTGGTACCCAGACGGCTCCACCAACTTCACCGGCGATGACGCCCACCAATGCGTAGATACCGGCGCCCAGGACGTCTCCGAGGATGAACACGAAAAGGAGTGGGCCGGTTATAGCCCGAGTGAGAACGTTCTTACTGCCGCCTTCATCTCCGCCTGCGGTTTCGTCCACGTTCTCGGCACCCGCGGCGCGTCGCATATGCAAGGTTCGTCCTGTCTTCATGGTGACGTGCCGCCACCTCAGGAGCAGACATGTACCCATTGGTCGAAGTTTCAAACACGGGTCGGACGTGGATGCGTCGGCGCGTGCCGTCCCGTGCTTTCCTTGTAGGTGACTTGCAGTAGGTGACTTGTGTAGGTGACTTGCCAGTAGGTGAATCGCAGAAGTAGTGACTGGAGGACGGCGTGGCTGAATCGACGGTTGCCGCGGTGATGGACGAGTTGGCTGCGCTCGAGGATCCGAAGGTGCGCGCAGTGAACGAGAAGCACGGTGACGATCACGGTGTGAACCTGACAAAACTGCGGGCAGTCGCGAAGCGACTGAAGACTCAGCAGGAACTTGCACAACAACTTTGGGCGACGGGCGATACTGCAGCGAGGCTGCTTGCCCTCTTGATCTGTCGCCCGAAGGCGTTCGGGCGTGACGAGTTGGACGTCATGTTGCGTGAGGCTCGTACTCCCAAGGTGCATGACTGGCTCGTCAACTACGTGGTGAAGAAGAACCCGCACGCGGAGGATTTACGGGTGGCCTGGACCGCCGACTCCGATCCCGTGGTTGCGAGCGCCGGTTGGGCCCTGACTACCGAGCGCGTAGCGAAGAAGCCCGAGGGCCTTGATCTTTCAGGATTGCTCGACGTCATCGAGGCGGGGATGAAGGATGCCCCTGATCGCCTGCAATGGGCGATGAACCACTGCTTGGCTCAGATCGGGATCGAACATGCCGAATACCGGGCCCGTGCAATCGACATCGGTGAACGTCTGCGAGTGCTCGAGGACTACCCGACTCCCCCGAACTGCACCTCGCCGTTTGCGCCGATCTGGATCTCGGAGATGGTGCGTCGACAGAGCGAGAAGTAGGTCAGCTAGCGCGACGTTCGAAACTGCGTCCGGTATCGCTGTGGACTGGTGCCGACCAAGTCTCGGAAGCGTTCGCGGAACGTTGTGACGGCATTGAATCCGACTTGTCCCGCAACACGTTCGATGGAGTGGTCGGTGGTCTCGAGCAGAAATTGCGCTTGACGGAGCCGCGCGTGATGGAGCCACTGCAACGGCGTCGTACCGATTTGTTCCTGGAAGCGGCGGTTGAGCGTGCGAGTGCTCATCGTTGCCTTGGCTGCGATTGTCGTGATGTCGAGTTGCTCCCCGAGGTTCTCTTCCATCCAGTTCAGTAGCGGCCGAAGGGTTGTCCCGCTGGGTACGGGAGGTTCGTGGACGATGAATTGTGCTTGCCCTCCGGCACGTTCGAGCGGCATCACGCTCAGCCGCGCCGTGTCGGCGGCGACCGCAGACCCGTAGTCCTGACGGACCATGTACAGGCAAAGGTCGAGTGCGGCAGCGGCGCCGGCGGAAGTCAGGACGTGCCCGTTGTCTACGTAGAGAACGGCGGCATCGACGTCGATGGCCGGGTGCCGACGCGCCAACTCCGACGCAGCCGCCCAGTGCGTCGTCGCGCGAAGTCCGTCGAGCAAGCCTGTGTCGGCGAGTGTGAATGCACCGACGCACAGTGAGGCGATGCGCGTGCCGCGATCCGCGGCAGTTCTGATGGCGTCGATGATCTCGGGGTCGATCGGCACGTCGAGATCGGCGGTGCCCGGGATGATGATCGTGCTTGCCTGGGCGAGACGTGACAGTCCGTGCGGTACTCGCATCGTGAACGTTCCGGTCTCCACCTCCTCGGTAAGCGCGCACACGGAGGTCCGGTACGCCGGTGCACCCGAGGGGAGCCTGCATCGTCCGAAGACTTCGAGGGGTGCCGCCAGGTCCATCGGCACCACCCCGGGCAACGCGAGAACTGCAACGTCATGCATGTCTGAAACGTAGCGTATGTGGCGCGAGATTCGGTGATCTCGTGTCCTGAAATATCCTCTCAACTGGTACTTCACAGAATGTGTGAGGTTGGCTGAAAGCCGTCGAAGGTTGGCTTTCAGCCGTCGCCATTGAGGTCAACTTCCTCCTACTGTCGTGGGAACAGCGACGTGCACAGGAGCGCGTCGCACAAAATCGGAGGTTGCAGTGCACGCGCAGATCGTGTTGTTCGACGGATTCGATCCCATGGATGTCGTGGGTCCGTACGAGGTGCTTTACGCCGGGGGTCTCGCCAGCGGTGGGGCGTTGAGCGTCGAACTCGTCAGCGCGGAGGGGCCTCGGACCGTCGTGAGCGGGAGTGGTGAACTCGCTATGACCGCCACTGCAACCCTCGATGTCGAACACGCGGATCTGATCATCGTTCCCGGAGCATCGGGTCTCTTCGAACCCAATGCGGACCAGCCGGGTTCCAGCTTGCCGGAAAGGCTCGCGGCCACAACGGAAACCGAACTGCCTGTCATGATGCGCCGTGCACTTGACGATCCTGGTGTTCTCGTTGCGACCGTCTGTGGAGGGTTATTGGCGCTGGCGATGGCGGGGCTTCTCGAAGGGCGCCGCGCCGTGACGCACCATCTTGCCGTGGACGCACTGGCGGCCGGCGGTGTAATTCCGATCCAGGCGCGAATCGTCGACGACGGTGACCTGATCACCGCCGGCGGTGTGACATCCGGTCTCGACCTGGGCCTGTATCTGCTGGAGCGATGCCTCGGGCCTCGGATAAGTCTCGAGGTCGAAGCGCTCTTCGACTACGAGCGTCGTGGAACGGTGTGGTCGGCCAAGGGCGTCGAGCCTGTAATCACCTTCGCCCCGGACGCCGCGTGAATACGCTTGTGCGTACCGAAACGCGAGAAATCCCATGACCGGAATCCTGCTGTCCCTCCATGTGATTGCGGCCATTCTTGCCATCGGCCCTGTCGCTGTGGCAGCGAGTATGTTCCCGGTGGCGAGCCGCGCCGCGCTCGCCGATCCAGACAGCGCCAGTGTGGCGACGACGGGCATGCTGCATCGCATCGTTCGGGTGTATGCCACGATCGGCATTGTCGTTCCGATGCTCGGTGTCGCCACCGCCGTCAATCTCGGAGTGCTCGGTGACGTGTGGATCCTCACCTCGATCGCACTCACCGTCGTGGCCGCCGTGATACTCACCGCGGTCGTGCTTCCCGCCCAACGGCTGACAATGGCGGCGATCGAAGGAACCGGGTCCGTTGTGGACGTCGCAACGCGGCTCACCCGTCGACTGGGCACCGCGACGGGAGTCTTCAATCTGCTCTGGGTCGTTGTCGTCGTGCTGATGATCTTTCGGCCAGGATCGACAACCGGCGTGTGATCCGAGGCGACATTTCACGTGTCGGAGGTAGTGACGCTTGACCTTGACACAGTGACAAGGGTTCCACTGGTCGGTGAAGGAGGTGGTTGTCGTGAACACAACCAACCACGGTGGGCAGCATGCTCACCTCGTCGACGCCTTGGCCGCAGCAGATCCCTCGGTTCGACTGCGCGCCGCGCTTGCGGTCGGCACACGCCCGGATCCTCAGTTGACGGATGCCCTGATCGATCGGTGCGCCGTCGAGCCGGACTTCTTCGTCCGCGACATGCTGACCTGGGCGTTGTGCCGCTTGCCGGCCGAAATCACGGTGCCGAGGCTGATCCGTGAGCTCGGGTCTGATGGCTCGCAAGCCCGCAGTCAGGCGCTCCACACTTTGTCCAAGATCGGCGATCCGATCGCGTGGCCCGAGGTCTCCGCGCTGGTCCACGACCAGGACGACGAGGTTGCGCGCAGTGCGTGGCGCGCGGCTGTGGCTCTCGTGCCGGCGGGAGACGAGGGCGCACTCGCGGCCGATCTGGCCACAGAACTCGGTCGGGGTGAATTGCAGATGCAGCTCAGTCTGAGCCGCGCCCTGACCGGGCTCGGCGAGGCTGTGCTCCCGGTGCTCGACGCGGCCGGTACGAGCCCGAATCCGCGTGTCCGAGCGCATGCTGATGCTACAAAGCAACTCTGGCACGATCCCGACGGTGGATTCGCTCTCTCACACGAGTTGGCGAAGCGCGTCGCCGCAATCGGACCGGACGCGTAGGAAGGGGAGACGGATGTTGATCGGCGAGGTCTCGCGGCGTTGTGGTGTCAGCACACGGATGCTGCGTCACTACGACACTTTGGGGCTGGTGAAGCCGACGGGCCGCACGTCCGGTGGCTACCGCGAGTACTCCGCTGACGACATCCGTCGCCTCTTCCACGTCGAGAGCCTGAGGACATTGGGGCTCTCGTTGAACGAGGCCAAGCGTGCACTCGACGAACCAGACTTCGCACCGGCCGATTTGGTGGGTGAACTCATGCAACACACTCGGCAACGGATCGCGGCGGAGGAGGAATTGCTGACCAAACTCGAAAGGGTCGACGCCACCGCCCCTTCGGAGTGGGACGACGTCCTGCGCATGGTCTCGCTGTTGCGTGCACTCGAATCCGAGTTCGCCGCCCACCGTCAGCAAGCGATTCTGTCGCAGGACGCAAATGCGGCATTGCCGGTCGACGCACTCGTCGAGGCCATCCTGTCGGAGAGGGATGCCAACGTGGCGGGAGCATTGCAGTGGGCGTTGGCGAGGACCGAAGGTGCAGGCCTTGCAGGTCTGACGAAGGGGCTCGAATCGGAGGACGTCGAGGTTCGACGCCGCGCGACGTCGGCCATGTCCGGGATCAACACCGAGGAAGCAACTCGGTCTCTGAAGCGAGCTCTCGATGATTCGGACGCGATAGTCCGAGCTGACGCCGCTCTCGCCCTCGGAACTCGCGGAGAGGCTGTCTCGATGCCCGCTCTCCTCGAGATGGTCGCCGACGGGCGCCGCGACGTCGAGGCAGGCGAGGTGCTCGGTCGTCTCGCGGAGCACTCACCTACAAGCGGTGAGGTCGTCGATGCCGTGCAGGCAAGGCTCGACGGCACTGACGACGCCCCGACGAGGTTGCGAATTACGCAGGCGCTCGCCGAGATTCCCGGCGCGGCAGCACGCGAAGCGCTCGCCCGGATCACCCACGACGACGACAAGACGGTCGCGTCCACGGCAGCAGCGATTCTCGAGATGCGCGATCGAGGACCACGTCGGCGCGAACGACCGCGTATCGGGGACTGACAACGGCGCAGCTAGTGCGGATCACCCAGGCAGAAAAGGTTTCCCGCCGGATCCGCCAACACGTCCCAGGATCATCCATCCGCCTCATGGCGCTCGAGATTGAAGTCGAGATGAAGTGTATTCCTCACTCGCGCTGCAGAATCGGTCCGACCACCACGTGGCAAGCGATGGTGATCAACGGATAGGGTTCTTACGTGGTGGATCAACGGCGACAGAGTTTGAGACGCAAGTACCTGAACTATTGGCTGCTTGCGCGGGGCTGGGTCGAGTTGGAGCCGATGCCGGCCCGCCTCGCAGCGCTTTACCGCGTGTTTCGGGTCCTCGATGTTCTCTTGTTGGCGATAGCTCTTCTCGGCGTTGTCATCTGGTTACCAGATCACTCCGGCGCGGCGGTGGGCGTCGTGGCGGTGTGGGCTTTCGGCGTCGTCGAGTACGTCAATTACTTCGTGGCTCGTCTCGCCTATCCGCTGCGGCGGTGGCCTTTCGAGGTCGGCAAGTGGCGGAGACCCCAACTTGTGCGCGACCTGAACTCGGCACGCTGACACCGGCAACCAAGTTGTCTTTGCTGTAACGGCAAAATTTGATGCGGGATCGGAGTGAGTTCGGAAGGATCGGTTCTGCCCATCCAGGAATGAAGCCTCTTCATCGTTCTTCGCCGAGGAAGGAGAACCGCCATGGCAACGTCGCGTCGCAGCCGCCGAGATGCCCCACCACCCCGGACAGGGAATAGCGAGGCAGCCACACTACGAGCGTTTCTCGACTACCTCCGTGATTCGATTGCCGCCAAGGTCGAAGGTGCTCCGGAACCTCAGGTGCGCACCACAATTGTTCCGTCGGGAACAACCTTGCTCGGGCTGGCCAATCATCTGACCTTTGTCGAACGATCGATGTTCCTTGCAGAAAACGTGACGGATTGGAAAGCGACGTTTCAACCGTCATCGGAAGACAGCGTGGACGGTGTCGTCAGTCGCTATCGCGAGACGGTCGAGCGCGCCAACGCAGTTCTCGACGGATGCACAGATCTTGCCGCGCCCGTCCCGCGGCCGGGGGCGAAACGACCCGCTCCGAGTGTCCGCTGGGCGCTCGTGCACATGATCGAAGAGACCGGACGCCATGCCGGGCACGCTGACATCCTCCGCGAATTGATCGACGGTTCGACCGGACGCTGACGCTGCAACGTGTTCGCCGATGCTTCCGCGCTTTCACCGAGGCGAATGTCCACGGCTGATCTCTGGGCCCACGAGTACAGCGTCGACAGTTCCGTCGGGAGTCGTTACTTCCCAGGGTAGTTCGGTGGCGGTCGAGGGAATGAGCCCGTCGATCCATTTGGCCACGACACCGACGATCACTTTCTCGAGTTCCACACGTGACCACTTTCGCGGTCGATGCGGAACCGGCGGTTCCCAGCCCTCCTCGCCCCAGATCACGCCGAATAGCTCTCTCTCGTCACCGATCTGCTGATTCAGACTGAATGCGTCGGGACCCTCGTATCGTGCCCAGACGCCGAATGTTCCCTCGCCGTCTTGGTCGAGCGAGACGTCGATGACGATCCCTTCGGTGCGCGGGGTTGCCGCGTTGTGGATCGCAGCCAGTCGATCGCTCACTACCCCCGACGCGGTATCGAGGACAGATCTCAATTCGTCACGGTATTCGGTAGGTTCCACGAGCTCAGCATATCGAAGGTATCACCCTGCAGGTCTTGCATCGATGAAGCTGGTTTCCTGAATTCGTCTGTAGCGGAGAAGTTTCTACTCTGAGCGTCAGAGATGTCGTGCGACGAACTTTGCCAGCTTTTCGAGTGCCGTGTCGGTGGGCTCTCTCGGCCGAAATGGCAAGTCCCGCCCCCGTCCGGAGACGGGAGCGGGACTCGGGTATCAGCGAACTCGGCAGCGCGTCAGACAGCTTCTTTTGTCGCCTGCGCTGCGAGGGTGAGCGCGATGTCGACGATCATGTCCTCTTGACCACCCACCAGACGGCGGCGGCCGGCTTCGAGAAGCAGTGTGCGAACGTCGATTCCGTAGCGCTCCGAAGCGGCCTCGGCGTGGCGCAGGAAGCTCGAGTACACGCCTGCATAGCCGAGCGTGAGGGTCTCGCGATCGACGCGAACCGGCCGATCCTGCAGCGGACGGACGATGTCGTCGGCGGCATCCTGCAAGGCGAACAGGTCGCAGCCGTGCTCCCACTCCTCGATGTTCGCGACGGCGATGAAGGCTTCGAGGGGGCAGTTACCGGCTCCGGCACCGTGACCTGCAAGCGAAGCATCGACGCGGGTGACGCCGTTCTGCACTGCGACAACGGAGTTGGCAACCGAGAGCGAGAGGTTCTCATGCGCGTGGATACCGATTTCGGTGCCCTCGTCGAGGATGTCGCGGTATGCGCGAACACGATCCGCGACGTCGTTCATCACCAGACGTCCACCCGAGTCGGTGACGTAGACGCAGTGCGCGCCGTACGACTCCATCAGCTTGGCCTGCTTCGCCAGTTCTTCGGCCGGCGCCATGTGGCTCATCATCAGGAAGCCAGAGACGTCCATGCCGATCTCGCGGGCGGTTTCGATGTGCTGCGCGGAGACGTCGGCCTCGGTGCAGTGCGTGGCAACGCGAACCGAGCGAACACCGAGGTCGTAAGCATGCTTGAGTTCACTGATCGTGCCGACACCCGGAAGCAGCAGCGTGGTGAGACGAGCGTGCTCGAGTACCTCGGCCGCTGCTTCGATCCATTCCCAGTCGGTGTTCGAGCCGGGGCCGTAGTTGAGCGAGCCGCCGGCGAGGCCGTCACCGTGTGCAACTTCGATCGCGTCGACGCCGGCAGCATCGAGAGCTGTGACGATCCGCTTGACGTCGGTGGGCGAAATACGGTGGCGGACAGCGTGCATGCCGTCGCGAAGGGTGACGTCCTGGACGAAGATCTTGCGGTTGCTCACTTGGTTGCTTCCTTCTGCTGGGCGATGCGCTCCGCGATCTGCATTCCGGCGGACGTCATGATGTCGAGATTGCCGGCGTACGCAGGCAGGTAGTGTGCAGCACCCTCGACCTCGAGGAACACCGACACCTGATGGGTGGGGCGATTGCCGTCGACGAGCAACGTCTCGACGGGCTGGTCGGCCGGGATCTCGGTGATCTGGACTTCCTGCTTGAGGCGGTAGCCCGGAACATAGGCGGAGACGTCGCCGACCATCTTCTCGATGGACTGACGGATCTCCTCGTGAACAGCCGGGTCCGGGGCGTCGACGAGGCAGAACACCGTGTCGCGCATGATGAGCGGCGGCTCAGCGGGGTTGAGGATGATGATGGCCTTGCCGCGGCGGGCGCCGCCGACAGCAACGATCGCCTCGGATGTGGTCTCGGTGAACTCGTCGATGTTGGCGCGCGTTCCGGGACCTGCAGACTTCGAGGCGATGGACGCGACGATCTCCGCATACGCCACCGGGACGACCCGAGAAACAGCCGCAACCATCGGGATCGTGGCCTGGCCACCACACGTCACCATGTTGACGTTGGGCGCGTCCAGGTGCTCGTCTGCGTTGACGGCCGGCACGACGTACGGGCCGATGGCGGCAGGCGTCAGGTCGATCATGCGCTTGCCGAGGGGAGCCAGCCGCGCGTTGTTGGCGACGTGAGCCTTTGCCGAGGTGGCGTCGAAGACGATCTCGATCTCGTCGAAGTTCGGCAGACCGATCAAACCCTCGACACCTTCAGCCGTGATCGGCACGTTCAGACGCGCTGCGCGGGCGAGGCCGTCCGACGCCGGGTCGATGCCGACCATCGCGCCCATCTCCAGGTAGTCGGAGTTGCGCAGCACCTTGATCATCAGATCCGTGCCGATGTTGCCCGATCCGATGATCGCGACCTTGACCTTGCTCATGCGTTGTCCTCTTCGCTGGAAAAACTGGTGGTGACGGAACCGAACCCGGAGACGGTCACGGTGACTTCGTTGCCTGCGGTGACCGGTGCCATGGGGCCGAGTGCGCCGGACAGGATCACCTGGCCTGCAGTCAGCGGCTGCCCCAACTCGCGTGCCGTGCGGGCGAGCCAGACGACTGCTTCGATCGGATCGCCCAGGCAAGCGGTTCCGACGCCGGTGGACACCTCGGTGCCGTCGACGGACATCGACATGACGACGCCGGCGGGTTCCACCTCGTCGAGGGTGCGGCGTTCGGTTCCCAGGACGTAGACGCCCGAGGACGCATTGTCGGCGACGGTGTCACCGAATTTGATGTCCCACGACTCGATGCGGCTGTCGCAGATCTCGATCGCTGCGACGGCGTAGTCGATCGCGCCGCGCACCTGCGCACTGTCCAGCGGTCCGTCCACGAGGTCGGCACCGAGCACGAAGGCAACTTCCGCTTCGACCTTGGGCTGGATCAAACGACTCGTGGGGATGGTGCCGCCGGCGGGGAACTCCATGTCGGCGTACAGAACGCCGAGGTCGGGCTGGTCGACGCCCAGCTGTTGCTGGACTGCCACCGAGGTCAGGCCGATCTTGCGGCCTACGACGACGGCACCCGCCTGCCGACGGATTTCATCGACGCGGCGCTGGACAGCGTAGGCAGCGACGAGATCGTCGGCGCCGATCAGATCGCGCACCGGTGCGCAGGGAGTACCGCTCGCGATGGCGGCTGCGAGGCGGTCAGCAGCAGCTGAGATGTCCGTCTCGCTCGCTGTACTGGTATTCGTGGGCTGGCTCATGGCCATTACTTTCGCCGTGGCGCCGAGATTGCGCCAGGGAACTGTCTCACTCAGCGATACGCTGGGCAGGTGACTGGCGGCGCAAACCTCGACACCGTGCTCGGCAAGGCGGTGACGATCCTGCGTGCCTTCCGGGCTGACGACCACGTGTTGCCTCTCGCCACCCTGGTCCAACGGACCGGACTGCACAAGGCAACGGTGCACCGCCTGGCCAACGAACTGGTCGCGAACCGGCTACTGGACCGTATCGACGGTGGCTACCGGCTCAGCGGCGGCCTCTTCGAACTCGGCATGCTCGCCTCCCTCGAACGGAGCCTCCTGGAGATGGCGATGCCGTTCCTCCAAGACTTGTACGAGCGGACCCACGAGACAGTTCACCTGGGGGTCCGCGACGGCCACGACGTCGTATATGTCGCGAAAATCGGCGGACACAGGCAAGCCAACTCGCCGTCCCGGGCCGGTGGCCGGATACCGCTGTATTGCACCGCAATCGGCAAGGCACTCCTGGCTTTCTCCGACAACGAATTTCGTCGCGAAGTGTTGTCGGAACCGATGACCAGACGCACCCCGCACACGATCGTTGCGCCCGGCATTCTCAATACCCAACTGAACCGAGTGGTCGAGACCGGTATTGCGTTCGAGCGCGAGGAATCAGCGCCGGGTCTCGCGTGCGTTGCGGCGCCGGTATTCGGGACCAACGACAAACCCGTCGCCGCCATCAGTGTCACCGGTCCCACCAGTCGCTTCGTTCCCGAGAGCCAAGTGCCTTACGTTCGCGCCGCTGCCGAAGGCCTACACAGCACCATCGCTCGCCGCGAACGACTGCGGTGATCCGGCCGTCCCGGCCTGGACGAGCCCGGTCAATGCCTGCGGCAAAGGCCCCTCGTGTAAGACGCCGAGACGTTGGGTTGCGCGGGTGAGGGCGACATAGAGTTCCGACGCGCCGCGTGGGCCGTCGGCGATGATTCGCTCCGGTTCCACGACGAGCACGGCATCGAACTCCAGCCCCTTCGTTTCTGAAACAGGCACAGCGCCCGGCACGTCCGCAGGTCCGATGACGATGCTCGTACCTTCGCGCCCGGCCTCGTCCTGATTGAATTCGTCGATGGCGGAGGCTAGTTCGTCGGCGAATATTTGTCTGGACCACGGCGCGATCCCGCAGGCGCGGACGGACTCGGGTGGCTGCACGTCCGGCGCGAACTCGGCGAGCAGGGCGGCGGCGACGCTCATGATCTCGGCAGGGGTGCGGTAGTTCACCGACAGGGATCGGTAGATCCAGCGGCCGGGGACGTACGGCTCCATCATCGTCGCCCACGAGCGGGCACCTGCGGGTGAACGTCGTTGCGCGAGATCGCCTACCACCGTGAAAGACCGGTCTGGGCAACGGCGCATCAGGACTCGCCAGTCCATCTCGGACAGCTCTTGGGCCTCGTCGACCACTATATGCCGGTACGTCCAGTCTCGGTCAGCGGCAGCACGTTCGGCGAGTTCCCGGGTATCGCGTTCGACGAAACGATCCGCCAGGTCCTCGGCGTACAGCATGTCCTGGGCGAGAAGGTGATCCTCGTCGTCCATCAGATCCTCGCGGCTGATCATCATGTCCAGCACGCCCGCTGCATACGCGGCTTCGTCGCGGCGTTCACGTTCGGCACTCTGGTCGACGGGCTTGTCCCGGCCGAGCATGTCCACCAACTCGTCGAGTAACGGAACGTCCGAGACAGTCCAGGCGTCACCGTCCTGGCGAAGCAGCTTCTCGTCCGCGCCTGCCGCGCGTAGTCGCGCTGGAGAAGTAAACAGCTGTGTCAGTAGCTCTTTCGGAGTCAGGATCGGCCAGAGCGTGTCGAGCGCCGCGGTAAATGCGCTGTTTTCCACCAGCTCTGCGGTCAGGTCCGTCCGCACTTGCTCCCAGGCTTCACGGTCACTGCGTGTCAACCACCCCTTGCCGATCCGCGCTATCGCCCGTTCGGTCAGCGCCCAGGTGAGGATTTCGGTGAACACAGTGCGTGCGTCGTTGTGGGGGAGTCCGCTCGAACGGGCTTCTTCTCGGGCCCACTCCGCGGTTTCGGCGTCGATCCGCACCGTGACGTCCGCCAATTCGATCAACAGTGGGTTCTCGGGCAATCGCTGATGATCGGCAATCGCTGCGCCGAGAACGTCCAGGATCTTCAGCGAACCTTTGAACCCAGCGGCCTCCGGAGTGTCCTCGGCGGTGACGCGTAGACCGGGAACGAGATCACCGGTGGTCATGAACACCACGTCGGACTCTCCCAGCGAGGGCAGTACGCGGCCGATGTGGTTCAGGAACGCCGGGTTCGGCCCGACCACGAGAACGCCGTGACGTTCCATCCGCTCTCGCTGGGTGTAGAGCAGGTAGGCGACGCGGTGCAAGGCGACGACGGTTTTCCCGGTACCTGGGCCACCTTCGATCACCAGCACCCCGGGGTGTTCGAGTCGGACGATGTCGTCCTGTTCGGCCTGGATGGTTGCCACGATGTCCCGCATTCCCTCACCGCGGGGTGCGTTGACTGCCGCGAGCAGGGCGGAATCGCTGTGCGTGTCGTGTTCTACGCCGTCGGGGCGCCCGAGTACCTCGTCGGTGAAATCGACCACGCGTCGACTCCGGGTGCGGAACTGACGGCGTCGACGCATGTTCTCCGGGTTGGCAGCGGTGGCAACGTAGAACGCGCGAGACGCCGGCGCCCGCCAATCGAGCAGCACCGGTTCGTAGTCGTTGTCCGCATCGAGAAGGCCGATCCGGCCGATGTAGGAGGTCTCGCCCGAAAGCGAGTCCAACCGGCCGAAGCACAGTCCGTTGTCGGCTACGTCCAGCCTTTTCACCTCTTTGGCAAGTGCGCGCACCTCGGCGTCGCGTTCCATGAGTGCTTCGCCATTTCCGCGCAGAGCGGTGTTGTACCTGCCTTTGACTCGGGCGCGCTCCGCATCGAGGCGTGCGTAGAGCCCCTCCACATAGTTCCGCTCGGAACGCAGTTCTTCTTCGTATCCCTGGGTTGGCACGTGCCCTCACTTCCGCTGGCTGTTCCGATCCCGTAGTCGGTCGTGCGGGATCGGAAGAGCCATTCTGCGGCACTACCCGGGCCTTGCCGCAAGGCCCCCAGTGGGATATATATTGATAGTGGAAGGGAGTGTTGATCCTCCCTCACAGTTCCTGTAACAGATCCCCCAGACTGACGTACGGCTCCCAGCCTGGTCGATGTTTGGACCCTGAACGCCACGGGTACAAATCTAGTGGCCGGTGTTCCAAAATCGGTTGCCCTCATGAACTTACGTGGATCGAGGGAATGTGAAGGCGATACTGGCAACGGCCGCAAGCATCCTTCTGGTGGTTGCCTTGGCCGTCGCCATCTTGCTTTTCCTTTCCGGATCTCCGCGCGAAAGCACCTCACACGAGCTTGCCGATACGGTGCACACGATCGGCGGAAAGCCGACCACCTGCGGCGAGTTGTTCGGCGAAACGTGCAGCTTCGCTTTGCAGTCGGACTACAACCAGTGGGGACAAGACCTCGACAGTTTCGTCAATGCGGGAACTCTCGGTCCCTTCGCCCGCAGCATCGGCTTCGTGGCGGAGGCAAAGCTGAGCTTGCAAGCATGCGAGGTCAGCGCCGCAGCTGGTCGGACGATTCTCGATTTCTACACTCTCGCCGAGATCGACCATCCTGCGGCAACCACCACCGATCTCTTCCCCTTCTGGAACGAGTCCCGCCAATTCCTGTGCCCGGTAAACAGTTTCTGAGAACGGTTGATCGTTACTCGAGGAACGACCTCGTCGTTCGGCTACGACGAGTCATGGTCTGCGCCTGGTCGGTGCACGGATGTTTATGCGATTTTCGACGGGGTAGGGCCTTCTGTGTAGGAGTCCTGCCTGTGTGGGAGCCCTGAGCGAGAATCCGAAACGTATTGGAGGGTCAACGTGCCAGATGACAAGAGCGGTCCCAGCGAGGGAATCAAAGGCGTAGTAGAGGACGTCAAGGGTAAGGCCAAGGAAGCCGTTGGTGCGGTTTCCGGAAACGACAGTTTGACCCGAGAAGGCCGCGCCCAGCAGGACAAGGCCGAAAGCCAGCGAGAAGTCGCGAAGAAAGAGGCGGAAGCCGAGAAGGCTCGCGCCGAAGCGGCCGCAGACGAAGCGCGACAGAAGTCCGAGCAATAGCCCTGACGCACTCGTCACCCTCGGCCTGGGATTGATCCCAGCCCGAGGGTGAGTCGTGGCTCCGCGTTCTGTTTGAAATCTCTACTTACTTAGGGCGTAACAAGATTCGTGCGCCCAGCATGACGATCAAGAGGAGCTGTTCGATGCCTTCATCTCAGTCCGTCCCAGGTGCACCGGCCCCGAAAGCGCCGGACCTGAAAGAACCGGTCAAGCCTCGACAGCCGTTGCCGCCCAAGGACGACCAGCGGCAGCCGGAGGTGCGTACCGTCGCGGGTGCCGAAGAGAAGGTGAAGGGAAATGGACGTGGCCAGCGGGGGGAGTACCTCACCACCGCCACCGGTACACGGCTTTACGAGACCGACCACTCACTGACCGCAGGCGAGCGGGGCCCGACTCTTCTGCAGGATCACCATCTGCGTGAGAAGATCACACACTTCGATCACGAGCGAATTCCGGAGCGTGTCGTCCACGCCCGCGGGGCGGCCGCGCACGGCACGTTCCTGGCGAATGGCGCAGCCGAAAACATCTGTAAAGCCTCGTTGTTCGCTTCAGGTGCCAGAACCCCGGTATTCGTACGCTTCTCGACAGTTCTGGGTTCACGCGGTTCGGCGGATACCGTCCGAGACACGCGCGGCTTCGCCACCAAGTTCTACACCGACGAAGGTGTCTTCGATCTGGTGGGCAACAACATCCCGGTGTTCTTCATCCAGGACGGAATCAAGTTCCCGGACATCATCCATGCCGCGAAACCCCACCCGGACCGGGAGATTCCGCAGGCGCAGAGCGCGCACGACACGTTCTGGGATTTCGTGTCGCTGCACACCGAAGCCACCGCGCACACATTGTGGAACATGTCCGATCGAGGCATCCCGCGCTCCTATCGCATGATGGAGGGCTTCGGCATTCACACGTTCAGGCTCGTGAATGCCGACGGCGAGACGAATCTGGTGAAATTCCACTGGAAGCCGGCCGCCGGAGTGCATTCACTCGTGTGGGAGGAAGCGCAGATCGCCGGCGGTGTGGATCCGGATTTCCATCGACGCGATCTTGCCGACGCCATCGAGGCCGGCGCATATCCGTCCTGGGATCTGGGCGTGCAGGTGTTCCCTGATACCGAAGACGAAATGTTCGAAGGCATAGATCTATTGGATCCCACCAAGATCGTGCCCGAAGAACTCGCGCCGGTTCAGGTCATCGGAACGATGACACTCGACGCCAATCCGACGAACTTTTTCGCCGAGACCGAGCAGGTCGCATTCCATCCGGGCCACTTGGTTCCGGGCGTCGACATCACCAACGATCGTCTCCTGCAGGCGCGTTTGTTCTCGTACCTCGACACCCAGATCACGCGACTCGGTGGCCCCAACTTCGACCAGATTCCGATCAACCGTCCTCACGCGCCTGTCAACGACATGCTTCGCGACGGCTTCCATCAGGACGGTGTGCATACCGGAGTCGCGCCGTACCATCCCAATTCGTTGGACGGTGGGTGCCCGTTCATGGCCTCGGCGGACAGCGCGGCCTATATCGAGGTGCCCGAGGAAGTTTCAGGGCGAAAGGTGAGGCAGGCGCCGGCATCGTTCGACGATCACTTCTCGCAAGCTCGACTCTTCTATCGCAGTCTCTCCCCTGTCGAACAGGAGCACGTCGCGCAGGCGTATACCTTCGAATTGGGCAAGTGCTACGAGGAGAACATCAAGACCCGGAATCTGAGCATCTTGGCGAACATCGACGCGGGCCTCGTGTCGATCGTCGCAGGGGGGCTTGGCCTTCCGGTTCCCGAACCGACGGAGCCGTTGAGTGATCCGGAGCCCAGCCCTGCACTGTCCCAGGTGGGCGCGGAATGGCCCGTCGACGGAAGGATCATCGCGCTACTGGTCGACGAGAACTCCGATCTCGACACCGTGGTTGCCATTCGAGACAAGATCTCCGACGCCGGCATGGTGCCGCTGATCCTCGGCCCGCACGGCGGAACCATCGGGGACGGTGACGACGCGGTGACGGTGCAGCGAACGTACCTCACAGCTCGTTCGATCGAATTCGATGCAATCCTGCTGAGCGGCGACGTTTCTCGGATCGGCGAGGGCAAGTTGGATTCACGGGTGGAGACTCTGCTGAACGAAATGTATCGTCACAGCAAGGCAATTGGTGGTTGGAGTGAGAGCATGAGAGCGCTGGCTGCCGCCGGTATCGACGAGTCTGCATTGGGAGTCGTCGTCGATGCTGACGCGGAAGGGGCCCTCGCCTCACTCGCTCAGCTTCTGAAGACGCACCGCGTGTGGGGGCGTTTCGAGGTGCCGCCCACATCCTGAGTGCCGGCCACACCGTCGGAGTGAAGACGAGTGAAGGGACGAAACAGTGGCTCGCAAGGACTCACAACCTCAACTCAAGGATCAAGAACTCTACGAAGAGCTACGTGAGAAGGGCGATTCCAAGGAGAAGGCGGCTCGAATCTCCAATGCGGCCGCCAATCGAGGGCGGTCGACTGTCGCCAAGTCCGGCGGACAATCTTCGCCGTACGAGGAGTGGACGGTCGACGATCTGAAGAAACGCGCCAAGGAACTCGATCTGCACGGGTACTCGAAACTGAACAAGGGTGAGCTGATCGAGAAACTCCGCGATCACTGAGCCGGATTCTGCTCGAGTTGTATTCTGCTTGTGCAGAATACAACTCGAGCGTTCGGTTCAGTGCCCTTCTTGATCGAAGAGTTCCTGACCTTCCAGTCGCTTGACCCGACGGTGTTCCATCAAGATGGCCCCTGTTCCGACGACGAAGGACACGACGCACACCGCGCCGGCGATGACTGCCCATCCGCGAAATCCGTAACCTGCTGCCACCAAGGTCAATCCGAGTGTTGCCAGACCCAGCCCGATCAGCAGGTATCCGGGATAGTTGCGCCCGTCGCTGATTGCCTCCCCGACGTGCGATCGATTGGTGTGTTCGTCATCTACCGGTGAACTCCCGCTCATGTTGGTCACGGCGCACTCCATCCTTCGCTAATGAAGACTTGCGATTCTTCGCTCGTCGTCGGTTCACAGGGCAACTACCCGATCGATGGGTGAATGAAACAGATGGAGTAGTGCCGAAGTGCGGAGAAAGCCGTACGCTCGAAGTATCGGGTGTGGAGGAAAACCGGTGCGAGGAAGGCCTATGAATGGGAAGCCGACTCCTGACCTATTCTCGGTAGGTACACCGACTCTCGGTGTCGAGGAGGAGTTTTTGCTCTGCGATCCGCAGACTGGGCGTCCCAGTCTGCGCAACTCCGAGGTTGCTGCTGCCGGGCGAGAACTCGGTATCTCGTTGCAACTCGAACTCACACGTTGTCAGGTGGAGACTTCCACTTCGATCGGCAGCCACATTCGTGACCTTCGTGACCAACTCTGTGGGTCTCGTGCCCTCACCGCCGATGCCGCTGCCCGCGTGGGATGTCAACTCATCGCTGTCGGAACGCCTTTCTACGATCCACCGGTCGACGAGATCACGCAGAAGTCGCGATACCAACGGATGGCCGGTCAATTCGGTGCGATCACCGAAGGTGTGATGTGTGGTTGCCACATTCACGTGGGTGTCGAAGATCGAGAACGATCAGTCCAGATCATCAATCATCTGCGTCCATGGTTACCAACCTTGTTGGCATTGACGGCGAACTCCCCGATCAGTGGGGGACGCGATACCGGTTATGCGAGTTGGCGTTACGTTCTGTTCGGCAGATGGCCCAGTTCGGGTCCGCCGCCCTTCTTCGAGTCCGTGGGGCACTACGAGGATGCCGTTGCAGCGATGCTGGAGACAGGGGTCATTCTCGATCCACACATGGTCTATTGGGACGCGCGCATGTCGGATCACCTTCCCACCGTGGAGATTCGGATCAGCGACGTGCCCGCCACCGTGGAGGAGACGATGACTCTGGCCACACTGGTGCAGGCACTCGTCGGCACCGCATCCGCTGCGATCACCAAAGGTGAGGTTGCGCCTGCCGTCGATCAGGAGCTACTCCGCGCGGCTTGCTGGCGTGCAGCACGCGACGGACTCGACGGCAGGTCGCTGGACGTGGAATCCGTGCGCTTGCTGACTGCACACCAGGCGGTTCGGCGATTGGTGGATCATGTCGAACCTGCTCTGACCGCATTCGGAGAGTTCGAGCAGGTCACGGCTTCCTTGGACAAGGTCTTCAGCAACGGAAACGGAGCGATCGTGCAGCGCCGGCAACTCGCGCGCCGGTCACGGGTGGCCGATGTGATCGACGAGTGCGCCCGACGCACTTTCGAAGGGTGCAGTTCACAAGGTGGCAGTGAGCTGTAGGGCACGGTTGGAATTGGCATTCCAAGACCTCCAATTTCTTATCGAGGTCACCGATCGGACGGCAGGAGGAGGAACATATGAATGGCGATCCACGACCCGAGCTTGCGTCGGACAAGGATCTCGACGATATGTGCAGGCAGTTGGCCGCAGTAGTAGAGGAACACGGTCTGTCGGTGGCGACGGCGGAATCGTTGACCGCCGGGAACATCGCCGCACATCTAGGAAAGGCGCCGAACGCCGGTTCCTGGTTTTGTGGCGGGATCGTCGCATATACCCGAGCGGTCAAGCATTCCGTTCTTCATGTTCCTGACGGCCCAGTCGTCTGCGAGGACGCTGCTCGGGTCATGGCACACAGCACTGCCACACTGTTCGGCGCGACGTTGGCACTGGCCGTCACCGGCGAAGCCGGTCCGGATACCCAGGAGAACGTCCCACCGGGAACTGTGTGGTTCGGAGTCGTCGACCATGGGACCGCTGAAACAGAGAAACAGGTTTTCTCAGGTGACCCCGAAGCCGTCCTGGGAGCAACCGTCGAGCATGCGATCGGTCTACTTCTGCGTCACGCGTCCGGTCGTCGCACACCAAGTTCGACAGGCGTGGTGTAGTCGAGAATTCAACTGTTCGAACGATTCTTGTGATGTCCCTTGTGTTTCGCAGGAGCCTGAGCAGTAGGAATCAGACGGCCGTCGGCCGCGTATTTCTCGACTACAAGGTGCTTGCTGACGCCTCGATTGGCATCCAGGGCGCACGCGATTGCTTCTTTGTCGGAGTCGAAAGGTTCCTCGGTCGAGGAGCCGTCGGGCATCGTGATCTTGTACCGATCCATACATCGACTATTGCGGGTAGATCCGTCTCCGACAACCTTTGCTCACGGAAATGTCGGCCAGGAGAACAGAAGGTCAGCGGGTCCAGTAGTCTTCGGGCCTTCGACCTGAACGGAATCCGTAGTGTTCGAGCATCGCTGTCGCTTCCGGGAAGTTCGCCGCCAGAGCCTCGGGCACATGGGCATCGCTTCCGAATGTCACCGCTTTGCCTCCCTCTTCGCTCCACCACTGGGGTATCCAGGACCACAGTCGACGGGTGTTCATCTCGAGCGCCCGACCGCTTTCGGCGATGGCGCGCATCCCATTTCGGAATCCGTCCTCGAATCTGCGGGGATCGAAAGGTCCGGCGATTTCGGTCGGCCATGCACGCACTGCGTAGTCGATATGGGTGAACACTTCGAAGGTCTGAGAGCCAGCCACCATACGCGGGATCTCTTCGAGGTAAGCCCACATCACTTCGTCGGCGCCCCACTTTCGAAACAGGGTGTTCGGTTCACTCCGATCGTCGCCGACTTCGAGAGTGTGCAAGGAACCCAATACCCGGTCGATGACACCGAGATCAAGGAGGTACGACGCCTGCGCTTCGTGCAGGTGCGGTTGTCCGAACTCGACTCCGGTGAGAATCCGCAATTCAGGAAAACGGTGTCGACATCGTTCGATGCTGTCGAGGTAGCCGTCGAGGTCGAGGATCGGTGCGCGGACGTAGCCGTCGGTGCTCAGCAGGTGATGTTGATGGGGCATCAGATCTGCGGCGGTTGTGCGCCACCGAGCATCGAAGTCGAGATGCTCGGTGAACACCAACGCGGGCAATCCGATTGCTTCGGCACGCGCGCAAGTCTGTTGCATTCGTCCGGAAGCGTCGGACTGTGGCCCGCCGGTATCCCACGACCACTCGCTGTGAACATGACTGTCCGCGGGTAGTTGCATGTTCAGTTCGTACCAGCTCGGGAGATATCAGTTCAAACCTTTTTGGTTTGGCCGAGGAATCGAACTCCTCGCGGCAACGTGGGCAGGGAGTTGAGGCCTACCCAGAAGGGCTTGTTGCTACCTTCGTGCGCCGTCGATACAGCACGCTCGTCGACATGTCTCGCTAGTTGCCTCGAGAGGTTGTTTCGCGAGTTTGTTGCAGGGGGAACAGGTATGGCCGTAGAAAACCTAGGGTTCGTCGGGACGGATCGCGCGTTCCATTTGGACTTCAGAGAGTGCAAACCGAGAAGGACGGAATCCTGTCGGTGGGGTCATCTAGGATGCAATCCAAATACCGATGCTCATGTCGGGAGACGGAATATCGATTCGGGTGGCAGTCGGAATTAGGAATGCATCGTTTGTTGGCGGTTGGTTAGTCATAGTGATTGTCCGTCAGTGCAGAACTTCGGTTCCCGCATTGCGTCAGCTATTCGAACCGAATCCAAGCGAACTGCAATGCGGAGTTCCGGATGCCTTTCCGATAGGAAGAACAACCCGCGAAAGGGTCAGGAATGGTTGATGCTGGAGTGGCGCTGCAACACGCAGTGGAACGAGCCGTCGGTAGTGGCAATCGAGAATTGGAAGAACTCGACGCCTTGATCAGCTCTCTGGTCGAACAGTTTGCACTGCCTGCCGGAGCACATTCCGCGGCCACATCGGGAGCAGTTCTCAGCCCTGAGCTTGCCGAAATCGCAGACGGGTTCGAGCGCAGCCTTCGCACTCACTTAGCTGACCAGCGCCGTGTGTTATCGACATTCAACATTGCATTTTTCGGCAGAACCGGAGCTGGAAAGAGCACGTTGCTCTCAGCGTTCGGTGGGCTCGATGGTGGCTATGTCTCACCTGGTGAAAGCGATTGGACCACCGACGTCACAGAGATCGCATGGAATAGCTGCCGGTTATGGGATACGCCCGGGATAAATGGATGGGGGCGCACTCAGTCGAGGGTTGATCTCGAGGAAACCGCAAGGCGAGCCGTCGAGATTGCAGACGTGGTTCTCTTGTGCTTCGACAGCCAGAGTCAGCAAGATTCGGAGTTCACGAAAGTCGCTCAGTGGGTGCGTGCGTACGGAAAGCCAGCCGTGGCGGTATTGAACGTTCGCAACCTCCGCTGGCGACACCCCGCCAAGGTAGCGAGCCAATCTGCGCGCCAATCGCTGTCTCGCGCAGTTCGAGAGCATGTCGATTCGATCGCAACAGAGTTGGCCAAGATTGATCTTCCATTCGCCCCGATCGTTGCAGTTCAAAGCCGCCGGGCATTGTTCGGTCGCGCGAGTACTCCGTTCAAAGGCCCTGCGGGACGGAATTTTCTGTCGGATCGTGAGCAATTTGGCGTGGAATACCTCACCCACTGGTCGAACTTCGGGGTGCTGGAAGAACTACTCGCTGCGTCGATAGTCGAGGGTGGTGCCGAGCTACGGCAAACCTCGCTGCGCGAGGGCTTCCGTGGTGTGCTTGACCTGACGGCCGACAGGCTCGAGCGAATGATTGCGGGCATAGAACCAAGAGTTGCTGCCGCGGAGCGCCAGATCGACCAACTCCTGGACGTCTTGGGGTATATAGACGGCGATGAGCGAGCAAAGTATCTCGGCCGTGATGATGGTCTGGATCTCCTGTCCGCTTTGGAAGACACGCGTGGACAGACGTTCACAGCAACTCCCGAAGGCGCGCTCGATCGACATATGAGCCACCTGATCAAATCGCACCTGTCGGGACTTCGTGAAGCTTCTATCGCGAAATCAGACGAACTGGCAGCCACTGTTTTCGAGAGTGGCAACTCAATCGACGACGAATTGTTCAGTAATACAGTTTTCGCGATGAACGACATCCAAGCGGCAGTTGTGACGGTTTGGAACTCGAAGGCAGCATTCCTGATGAGGGAACTGAAGCTGGCGAGCATCGACGAGGCGCCCGACATCACCGAATCGTCGACCGATTCGGCGACCTTGGATGGCCATGCAGGTCGGATGAAGTCGAACCTGGCCAGGTCCATGAAGATCGCCGGGATGGCCGCCGGTGGTGCGGCGGGTGCCATCTTCGTTCCAGCCGTCGCGAACGTCTGGAATCCTGTTGGTTGGGCGGGGGCGGCCGTTGCAGTCGGGTTGGGTGGCGCATCCCAAGCCGGTCGCTACATCGGCGAACGGGTCGCCGCAAGCACTGAAAAGCAGGGCGCTCTGGCAAGATTCGATTTCGGGCGGCAATCCAGATCTGCAGTTCATCGGACTTACGATCGGATCGCGCAGGAACTGCGCGAGCATGGACGAGATCTGTCTTGGCAAGTGGCAGAGCCCGTTCTGTCAGAACTGCTGGGCGAAGCACTTGCGTTGCGAAAGGATCGGAAGGACGCAGCTCATCTGGCAGCTCGCCTCCGTCAGGCATCGGAGTCGCTTCCGCTGGCGATAGATGCAAAATCGGTTTTGGAACGTGCGCAAGCACGCGTCCTGGCCGACCATTCGGCGCTGCCGCCGGGCGAGGGTGGGGCTTCCGGAGCAGATGCGAGGGGCTCCGTATCCGGACGTAAAGTCTGGTTGGGTGAAGATTGGTTCGAGTCCGGATCCCTGGACAAGAATGCGGTTGAGACGGAACGACTTCCGGTCTTCGTAGAACGGGACAACGTGGATCTGTCGAACCTGAAGCAGGCACTTTTGAAAGCATGGGACCTACCCTCTGATTCGTCTGTCGCCGAACTGATCCGAGAGATCGAGGACGCGACCGTCCTTGATGCGCAGATGCCGGGTGCTTCGCACAGCCAGGTAGCAATCAAGCCGGCCATCGTCGTGCTGGGTGACTACAGTTCGGGGAAGTCCAGTCTGATCAAACGTTTGTTGGTGGAGATGAGCGGTCAGGTTCCTGCGAACCTCCGTGTACGGGGTGGTGCGGCGACAAGTGCGGTTGAGCGTTACGACCTCGGACATATCCAGTTGCTCGATACGCCAGGGTTTCAGAGTGGCAATCGCGAACACGACGCCCTGGCGTTGAAATCTGCCGGCGAGGCTGCGCTTGTACTCGTCGTATTGCACGTCAACTTGCTCATCGGCGACATGACCCTCCTCCAAGGGATTGTCGAAGGGACACGCGAGACTGTCGCTAAAGATACTCGAATGATCTACCTGATCAATCGATCTGATGAGTTGGGCGTCGATCCCACCGCCGCACCGGAAGACTTCCTTCTGCTGAAGGATCGCAAGAAGGCAGAACTCATTGCGGCGTTGGGTTCATGTGGGATCGAGGTGAACGCGAACCAGGTTCACGTGCTCTCCGGTGATCCGTTTGGAGAGATCGGCGCACGGACGGACGTGAGCCGCGAAGATTACGCGCAGCACCGCGACTGGGACGGCGTCGAACCACTCGTAAGGATGCTCGACTCTTACTCGAGAAAATCGGGGAGTGCCGGTGTGAGCGGAGCACAGCTCGATACAGCGTTGAATATGATGCTGCAGGGGCGCAATCGAATTGAGCAGAAGGTTGCAGAGGTGCGGGGTGAAGAGACGGCCCGAACCTCGCTGGAACAGTCAATTCGAAACTGCGAGCAGGATTCTGAGCTACTGGAGAAGTCGCTTCGGCAGGATGCGCATCGAGTCGTCGAGCCCTATGCGAATCGGTACACGGTTTATGCGGTTGAACAGGATCGTGGGGGTGTCGAGGACATTCCTGCCGCATTGAACGCGTTGTGGGCGAACAGCGACCTCGACTCTGATATCGATCAGTTCATGATCAAAGCTCAACAAGAAATCGAGACTTGGTTCCGTACGCACGCGTCGACAATCGGGCGTGAAATGGATGCGCTTGCCTTTACGACGGTGAGGCACCGAGCCGAGGATCCCGAATCAGAATTTATGGTGGTGGATGCGGGGAACATAGCTGCGGGGGCGGCCAAGGGCGGTTCTGCATTTGTGAGAGCGATCGCGAATCGCGACACGATTTACGCCATCGGCAAGGGCATCGGGGTGAAGTTCAAGCCTTGGGGAGCTGTGAAAGCCGCCGGCAGGGTCGCGAAGGTTGCCCCGATCCTGGCCGCAGCCGGAGTGGCTGCCGATGCACACGCGATGGTAAAGGGCGAACTCTCAACGAATGCTCGTGAGGAGCAAAGGCGTGAGGCGGCGGGGGTTATCGACGAGGCCGCAGCCGATCTCGTGCATCAAGTACTGAACGGCGTAGAAGAGGACGGGCCGATACCGCGCATTCGTGCCTCTGCAGCCTCTTTATCCGAATATACGAAGTTGCTCGAGAGTCAGCGACTAGTCGCGGCCGACGAAGAACGCGCGCTGATGGATACGCTCTCGAAGGTCGAACGGTTACTGTCCCAGGCTGAAAATCTGCGTGCATGCGAACGGAGCGGTGAATGAACGACATCGATGTGCTGAAGGTCAACGAATGGCTGGCGAGCCTGCCGGGTGGTTCACTCGCAGAGAACTATGCCGAACAATGGCAGCAATTCGCCTCGATCGATGCGCCTGTGATTACGATTTTCGGATCGTATGACACCGGCAAGAGCTCGCTTCTCCGACGTCTGTTGGTGGATAGTGAAGTGAGGGTGCCGGATTGGCTGACAATCAGCGCTCGGCACGAGACATTCGATGTCAATAGTGTAGAGCTGGCAGGCGTCGTTTTGAGGGACACCCCGGGTCTGGCAATTGGGGCGAAAGATGCGCGGGGCGTGATGAACACGCAGCGTGCAACCGAGGCGATAGACTTAACCGATATTGCAATTATCACCGTCACAACGCAATTGGCAACCGGCGAACATCAGGCTCTTCGTGAGATCGTCGGAAGTGGATGGACCTCCGATAGCCTTTGGTTCTCAATCTCCAGGTTCGACGAAGCAGGGATCGATCCGGATGATGATCTCGCGGGGTACAGGCAACTGGCGTCTCGAAAGACCGTGGAACTATCGGAATCGTTGGAGTTGTCGGCCGCGTATCCCATTTTTGTTGTCGCCCAAGATTTTGCTCAGATGGCGGGATCGACGAGGGACGTCGATGCTGAGGTTTGGGACGACTCACGTCAGTGGGACGGCATGGATGCTCTCTCTGCGGCGATCAAGAGAGTCGCGGCATCTGACTTTGCTGCGCTGAGAGCGTCGACGGAGCGACGGTACTGGCGCCAAACGGTTGTCAGAATTGTCGCTGAGCTGAGAACTCAGCTGGATGCTTGTGCACCGCTTGCTGCTCAGGCCGACGCGACAGCGGGTCGTCGTCGTCAATCACTTGTCGCACTCGAAAGTGCCGACTCCGCAGCCAAAGACGACCTACGCGGTGCGTTGGGTGAAGCTACCCGAAGGGTCGTAGAAAGCGGAGTGCTGGACCAATCGGAAGTGGTTGCGGCCCTAAGGCCCACGCTTGTCGATTGGTTCGGTAAACACCAACGCGAACTGGATCGATTGCGTCAGGACGTCGGGAAATCGGCGGAGCGCCAACGAAATCAGCCGTCTTGGGGGAAGCTTGAAGGGCTCGTGGCGAAGATCGCCGACAACAAGGAGCCCGCTGCTGCGATCCAACTCACCGCTTTTGCCCCCCATGTCAGCATGGTTGGAGCGTTGTTGATCAGACGCTTGCGCGACTTCGAGCGAGTCCAAAAGGGAGCATCTTTCGGGAAAGGCACAAATCGTGGCTCGGCCGGTCGACGCTCTGAGCCGAATGCGTGGTCGTTGAGCGACGGCGCCGATATTGCTGCCTTCCTGTTGCCCATAGTTGTTCAAATCGCCGCTTGGATTGACGAAGTTCGCATGAATCGGGCAGTTGCTTCGCAGGAGCAGAAGTCACGGGACGAGCAGCGGAGTAAGTTGACCGCCGCGGTGAGCGCAATTGCACTCGATTCGTGGAGTGAAGCTATTTCCGAAGTTCGGAACGAAATCGACGATGCCGGTGCGCATGCAGAACTATCTGAAGGGCTTCGTGATTCGATCGCAAAGTTGGAGTCCGCGATATCCGAGGGCGAGGGCTTGTTGTAGGCGAATCCACCTCGAGACGAGCAGCTAGCGGGCGCGGCAATCTCTTCGGCGGGTTCTAGGTCGAGCTACATGTTGGGTAGGACCACGACGAAGAACCAACCGCTCAGGGCAAGACCGATGACGCCGGTGAAGAGGCCGACTATTGCATCCCACGGCAGCTGGCGGGCATTCGAGAACAGATACCCGCCAGACTTCTTCGGGTGACGTCGGAGCGCAAAGATTCCTGTTGTAATCGCGCCCGCACCCAGAAGGATGCCGAAGCCGAAAGCCCAGAACAGGAGTACCGACAGCGCGCCGAGCATCTCCGACCTCTCACTCCAGCGTGCGACGCGCTGTGTTTCGGTCGGGGGAGGCCACTTGTGTGAAGGCGACAGAGCTGCACCGAAACGGCGGGTGTGATGACGAATTGACTGGTCGCTGAGAAACATTGTCCACCACGCCTGGAGTCGAGTCGATGTGCCGCCGGTATCTACTCGTCTACCCCTTCTCCGCGGATATATGCCGCTGAATTCGGGGCTAGCTGGTTGCGTCGCGCAGCGGAATCTCGATCAGAAGCTCATCGGAACCCCGTACCTCTCGGGTCGATTGATTCTCATAGGCGTGCAACAGCTCTCGCGGTTTCGAATTGCAGGAATGTCATTCGATGTGAACAAGACCTTCCAGGGCGTCGAGGACCCGGTCCAGCCCGAATTCCCACGCTGCCTCGGGGCTGTACGGGGTGTTCTTGGCTTCGCCGGCCGCTCCTCCGACTCGCTGCGCCAGCGGGAAGTTGTCGCCGAGATAGGCAGCCAGACGCTGGTTCCAGGACGACCACACCTCGGCCATGTCGGCCGCTCGGGGGTCGGGGCGCCGTGCTTGCGCCGAGGACCGGGCGAAGTCGGCGACAAACGTCAGCGCGGAATCCCGCTCGATGTCGCTCAGCCCGGTGCCGTCGAACGCGTGTAGTTCGTGGTCGTACTTCGCGATAGTTCCCGGACCCAACGCGGAGCGCTGATCGGTGATGTCCAGGAGCCACCAGTGCTCCGAGTAGAGGGCAAGTTCCTCCTCGGCTACCCGGCGCACGCGCTTGCGCCACGTCATGTTCCCGTACGACAGGCGCGGACTGTTGCTGCGCACGGTGTCGACCATGAGCACCAGGAGATCGTCACGGGACCCGACGTGGGTGTACACCGCCATGCCCGAGATTCCGAGCTCGGCGGCCAATCGGCGCACCGTCACCGCGTCCAGCCCTTCCACGTCCGCGAGGGCGAGAGCGACGTCGACCGCCTGTGAGGTGGTGACCTTCGCGCGAGGGCCGCGGGCTCCACCCTTCGGTGCGAGGGGGTGATCGCGCCACAGTAGGTCGATCAGTTCGCGTGCCATCAGCCGTCTCCAGAAATCGGGAATACCTCAACAGTGGTATACCTTATACGGTGCATACTGTATGCACTGCACAAGGTTTATGATCATGGAGGCCACGATGAAAATCACCAGCACTGCTCTGTCCTTGAACGTTGCCGACACGGACGCGTCGGCCCACTTCGCGAAAACCCATTTCGGCTTCACCGAGGCCATGTCCGACGATGGATTCGTTTCTCTGAATCATCCGGATGCCGGGGTCAACGTGGTCTTCCTGCGCACCGGTCTCGGTACGTTCAAGCCGGACTTCGTCGCAGGTTCGGCCGGGCAAGGCATGCTCATCGCATTCGTGGTCGATGACATCGACGCCGAGTTCGCCCGCATCGCTGCCGAAGGTGCCTCCGTCGTCACAGAGCCGGAGACCGAACCGTGGGGCGAGCGCTACTGCCAGTTCGTCGATCCCAACGGCATTGTGTGGCAGCTCGTTCAGTGGGTGTGAAGAACCCGAGCGCTCGGCTCGGCGGCGCGCGGCACAGAACGTAACCAGAGGGCGCGTTCGACGGACTGAGCTTGGAAGCGCTGCGGTGAGATCCCGTGCGCAGTGCGAAACGCTCGGCTGAATGCGGGCAGGTGCGCGTAACCCAGGTTCCTCGACACCGTTCCGGGTGCAACCCCGAGTTGGAGTTGGGTGCGTGCCTGGGTCATCCGTGAAAGCGATCGCCATTGCGGATACGTAGTGCCGGTCTCGATACGGAACTCCCGGCGCAGCCTGGCCGCGTCGGTACCGAACTCTTGCGCCCACTCGTCCAGAGTGCGAGGGTCGGCCGGTCGGGCGGCGATTGTCGCTGCCAGTCGTGTGGCAATCGAATCGGCGGCAGACCCGTTCGAAACCGATTGTGCGAGAGGGCCGGTGGCGATGATGTCGAATGCTGCGGCGCTGTCGTGGCCACGCGGGCGCAAGGGTGTGTAGGCGGCGACGAAAGTGTGCAGCAATGCCAATTCGACATCGGGGGAGAACTGCACGGTCTCGAGGGCGTCGGCAGATACGGTCGACCCGTTCGAGGAGCGGAAGCCGAGCGGTAGCAGCAGTGAACCCGTCGGAACCGTCACGGTATTGAGGACGCCTGCAGGCAGAATCATGGCCTCGCCGGTGCGCAGTTCCCAGCTGCGGTCCGCGACGTCCACCCGGGCTTGGCCTCGGTAAACCCACACTGCGACGTGGGCGCCGTTGACGCGCGGCCACGTCGCGTTGGCCGGTATCGGCGGCGCAGTTTCTCCGGGCTGCCTGGGCTCTGCGAGCATGCGGACCAATGCTTGATCGTTGTCGGTGTCCACGCTGCGATCGGGTGGCCCGGAGAGGGTCCGTCGGCGATAGTCGCTCGGGCTCTCTCCCATCTGGGCCCGGAACGCGCGGGTGAATCCGCTTCCGGTTTCGAAGCCGACTTCGTTTGCAATCCAACCGATCTCGCGGTCCTGCTTCAGATACTCCAACGAGGCGGCGATCCGAGCTCGAAGCCGCCAGCGCGTGAAGGTGAGGCCGGTTTCTTCCACGAAGTACCGCTGGAGCGTTCGAATGCTGATCCCGGCACGCTTCGCGAATTGTCCCTCGGTGTCGTCGGTGCCAGGCGTTCGCAAAAGGGCGTGCGCGATCTCGAACGCTTCCCGTGACTGCGGCAATCGCGGCAGCGAGGTGGCCCCGTCGTCAGCCCGGGCGATCATCTCGAACAAGGACGACGGGTGTGCAGCGTCGCCGCGCAGATAGCCCAGGTTGTGAACGAACTCGTGGATCAGTCTGTCTTCCCATCCGGGCGGAACCCGCAGGCGCGTCACGGTAGCCGGCCCGGCGCTGGCGCCGTTCGAAGGCGGAAGCAGGATGGGAAACGCGACGGAATCCGAGTCCGTCTCCATTGCGTATCGCGCACCCGCCGGGATCCACAGCGATTCGCCAGCTGGTATCTCGTGGACCGTCGATCCGACTCGGACGCGTCCGCTGCCTGCAAGAACCCAGAACAACAGCGGTGAGCGGGCGGTGCTGGGCTCGGTGGCGCTCGCGCGGACCGGCCCTAACCCGATCGCGTCCGGTTCTGATAGTGGTAACACGTTGGCGCTCCTGGACAACCCTTGCTACTTAAGTATGGCTAACTTTACCTCTGCTGTCTGCGTTCGCAGCGGCGCACTCTCGTACCTTCAGAAAGCCATACTCATGCGCAGATCACTTCGCCCGACGGCGGCAATACTCGCCGCGGTCGTCGCCCTCGCTCTTGCCGGCTGCTCCAGCTCGTCAGATAGCGATACCGGAACCGAGGACATCCAGAAAACCTCAGGTTCTGCCGAGGGATGGCCGCGCACCGTCGATCACGGCGACCGCAGTACCGAGATCACCTCGAAGCCGACCCGAATCGTGTCCACCTCGCCCTCGTTGACCGGCACGCTGCTTGCAATCGGTGCGCCGGTCGTCGCCAGCGCGGCAACAACGCCGTCGGGAATGACCGATGACCAGGGGTTCTTCTCCCAGTGGTCGGAGGTGGCAGCTGATCGTGGAGTCGAGGTTCTCTACCGAAATCTCGAGCTGAACCTCGACGCCATCGAGACGTTCGAACCCGATCTGATCATCGGGTCCGCCAACGGAGGTGACTCGACGCTCGACGCCTACGCGCAGCTGAGCGACATCGCACCCACCGTTCTTCTCGACTACGGCGCCAGCTCCTGGGAGGAGCTCGCAGATCAGCTGGGGACTGTCACCGGACTCGAGAGCGAGGCACACAAGACCGTCGACGAGTACGACAGCTGGGTGACGACGCAGGCCGGGAAGATCAAACTTCCCGAGCAGCCGGTGACGGCGCTGGTCTACATGGGTGCCGACGGTGTCTGGACGTTCCGAGCCGACAGCCCACAGGGCAATCTGCTGACCTCGCTCGGCTTCACCTATGCCGAGCCCGCTGAGCAGTTTGTCGCCCCGGACAAGCGGGGTGCCTCCGGCGTCGCGATCGTCAGCTCCGAGAACATGTCTGCCGCCCTTGACGGCTCACAGACGCTGTTTGCCGTCTCGATGGGACTCAAGGATGTGGAGAAGCAACTTGCTGCCGATCCGCTTCTCGCCAATCAACCTGCTGTCAAGGGTGATCGGGTCTACGCGATGGGAACGGCGGCTTTCCGCCTCGACTACTTCAGTGCCAAGCAGACAGTCGAGTCGCTGGTGTCCACGTTCGGTGGATGACGGCGTGAGCGCTTCTTCGCAGTCCCGGACCGAAGCACCGCTGCGGTCCGGGACAGCCGCGCGTGCGGGGTTGTTGGTCCTGGCCTCCGTGGTCGTGATCGTGCTGGCGTCCGTTGGTGGGCTGGTACTCGGCTCTCGCAACATCCCCGTCGCCACCGTGCTCGACGCGATCTTTTCCTACGACGCCGGCAACAACGAACACCTCGTTGTGATCGGATCACGCTTGCCCCGAACAATTCTCGGGCTGGTGGTCGGGGCTGCGCTCGGACTGGCCGGCGCGCTGATGCAGTCGATCACCCGCAACCCACTGGCCGATCCGGGGCTACTGGGTGTGAACGCCGGAGCATCAGCGGCAGTCGTGATTGCGATTGCCCATCTGGGGGTGACTTCGGTCGGCGGTTATCTGTGGTTCGCGCTCGCCGGCGCGGCCGTTGCCTCGGTGGGTGTGTACATGTTGGGGTCTGCGCATCGCAGCGCCGCGACCCCAGCGCGCATGGCGCTCGCCGGTGCCGCTGTGGCAACGGCGATCACGGCGCTCACCAGTATGGTTCTCATCAGCAATGAGGCTGCCTTCAATCAGTTCCGATTCTGGGCAGTGGGTTCGTTGCAGGGGCGCGGCGGAGACGTGATCGTCGCCGTCCTTCCCTTCATCGCGATCGGTATCGTGTTGTCGTTGTTGCTGATTCGTCCACTCAATGCGATTGCTCTTGGTGAGGACGTTGCCAAAGGGCTCGGCGCCCGCACTGGTCCCGCCCGGGCCGGATCCGCTGTAGCAGTCATCCTGCTCGCGGGGGCAGCCACCGCGGCGGCCGGCCCGCTCGGATTCGTGGGGCTGGCTGCGCCGCACATCGTGCGCGGCGTGGTCGGACCGGACCTGCGTCTTCTTCTGCCGTGCGTGCTCGTCGTCGCGCCGGCGTTTCTTCTCTTGGCCGACGTTCTCGGTCGCGTTGTCACCTCGCCGGGAGATCTGCAGACGGGGATCGCGGTGGCTGTGCTCGGCGGACCGTTGTTTGTCGCGCTCGTTCGCTCACGGCGGGTGGCGTCACTGTGAACATGATTGCCGCGCAGCCGGTCCCACCGCTTTTTCGCGGTTGGGTGGTTCGAATCGGGTCGTGGTCGTGGCGAATAGTCCCGCGAGTGCTGTTCGTAGCCATCTCAATCAGCGCGGCGTTGGCGGCGCTCTCGTTTGCCACGCTGATGTACGGAACCTTGGACCTGTCCTTGGGTGAGGTGTGGCGCGCTCTGAACGGCGAAGGCACCCCAGCGGCGGTTCGGTCCGTCCAGAATCGCCGTCTTCCGCGGCTGATCACGGCGATCGGGGTGGGTGGAAGCCTCGGTGTGGCCGGCGCGGTTTTCCAGACGCTTTCGCGCAATGTTCTCGGCTCGCCGGACATCATCGGTTTCACCACCGGCGCTGCGACGGCGGCGGTGGTCCAGATCGTGTTCTTCGGCGGCGGGGTACTGCAGACCGCGGGCGCTGCTGTTCTCGGCGGCATGCTGACCGCATTGCTCGTGTACGCGCTGGCACGCAAAGACGGAGTCAGCGGCGGTCTTCGACTCGTCCTGGTCGGCATCGGAGTTGGGGCGATGCTGAGCGCCGTGATGTCGTTCCTGGTGGTACGCGCGGATATCGACGACGCCACCGTGGTGCAGCAGTGGACGGCCGGTTCGCTGACCGGGCGCGGTTGGCCACACGCGATCAGCGTTGCGATCGCCGTCGGTGTTCTCGTTCCTGCTCTCGTCGTGGTGTCCAGGCGCGTCACCATGATGGAAATGGGCGACGACGCAGCGTCTTCGCTCGGAATCTCCGTGGAGCGATACCGATTCGCCGGCATCCTGCTTGCGGTCGCGCTCACCGGAGCAGCAACTGCAGCTACCGGTCCCATCGCCTTTGTGGCGCTCGCAGCTCCCCAGATCGCACGACGGTTGGCTCGGCGCAGCGGTGTTCTTGTCGCGACCTCCTTCCTGCTCGGCGCGGTTCTGTTGGCGGGCGCCGACTTGATTGCCCAAGCGGTCGAGGTCGGTCTCCGAACTCCGGTCGGTCTTGTCACCAGTCTGCTCGGCGGTGCCTATCTGATCTGGCTGCTGGCCCGTCAGGCCTGAAAACCTTGCTACGAAAGAGATTCATGACTACAGCTACTCCGGTATCGCGGCTACAGGCCGAGAAGATCGAGCTCCGGTACGCCGATCGAACCATCGTGGACGAGTTGAGTCTCGAGATCCCCGACGGCGGTTTCACCGTGGTCGTCGGACCGAACGGGTGCGGCAAGTCGACGTTGTTGCGTGCGCTCGGCAGAATGCTCGCGCCGCGATCGGGTCGGGTTCTGCTCGACGGTAACGACATTCGGTCCTACCGCACCAAGGAAGTGGCTCGGCGCATCGCTCTGCTGCCGCAGTCTCCGCTCTCACCCGGAGCGATCACCGTGGCAGACCTCGTGGCTCGCGGCCGATATCCGTACCAGAGCATGCTGCGCCAATGGTCACCCGAAGACGAGCGTGTTGTCGCCGAAGCGCTTGCCGAGGTCGGAATGCGCAATGCAGCAGATCAATTGGTGGACGAACTGAGCGGTGGACAACGGCAGCGGGTATGGATCGCCATGACACTCGCGCAGCGCACCCCGGTGTTGTTGCTCGACGAACCGACCACCTTTCTCGACATTGCCCACCAGATCGAGGTTCTCGACCTCTGTTCCCAACTGCACCAGTCTGGTCGAACGTTGGTCGCGGTCCTGCACGACCTGAACCTCGCGGCTCGATATGCCACGCACGTAGTTGCCATGCGGTCCGGAAAAATCGTCATGCAGGGCAGTGCCTCGGACGTCTTCACCCCTGAGTTGCTGCGTGAAGTGTTCGACCTCGAGGCTCTGGTCCTCGAAGATCCCGAAACCGGACGGCCACTTGTTGTTCCGCGTGATCGAAGAACTGCCAGTCAGCTACCCGTCCACAACTGAACCATCGATCAGGAGATATCAATGACTACCGCATCTCGACCTGAAGAAACTGAAACCTCTGCGTCGGCAAAGGCGCCGCGCGGCGAAGATCACGACCGCGGTCTCAACGACGTGGTTGCCGTCGTCGAAAGCGTCGAACGTCCGACCGAGAGCATCTTGCCCATCACCGTCCAGCTGACTTCGTCGGCGGACGACCCGAATTGGCTGCGTCCCAACGTCGCATTCCGCATCCAGCTAGGTCCGCAGTACGGCGACGTCTCTCGTGTCTACACGGTGCGCACCTTCGATGCGTCGAGCGGTTCGATGACCTTCGACGTCGTGCTGCACGGTCACACCAGCCCGATGATGCGGTGGGCCGACGACCGTCGTGTGGGTGACACGTTCTCGCTCACCGGCCCTCGCCCGCACTTCCTCGTTCCCGAGATCACTGGTCGCCGCGTCGCACTGTTTGCCGACGACACCGCGATACCTGCCCTCTATTCGATTCTGCTTCAGTGGCCCGAGGGTGTGACCGGTGTTGGTTGGGTCGCCACCGGTGACGCCGAGGCTTTCGCGGAACTGCCCGTGATCCCCGGCCTCGAATTGCATCATGTCGAGGATCGCCTTGCCGAGTATGCCCTCGAGCTCGAGAACCCAGGAGACTATGCGGTGTGGGGTGCCGGTGAGCGAGACGAGATGCGCTCCATCCGAGCGCATTTCCGTAAGACAGTCGGCCTGGCGAAGGACGACGTGGTTGTCTTCGGCTACTGGAAGCGCGGAGTCAGCACTACCGAGATAGATCAGAACAGACTTCGGAACTACACGAGCATCCTCGAAAACGGCGGCACCCTCGCAGACATCGACGATCTGGCAATCGGTATCTGACGCTATCACCGGGCGCTAGTGCCGGCGGGAGGTTCGGGAACGTCGTGCCTCATCGCCTGTGAGACGTACCCCGTGCCGATTCTGACGCCGCCCAGCCACTCGGTGAGGCGCGCCGCCTCGGCATCGAGAGAACGTCGCGCAGACGCTGACACGGTCTCGAGCAATCGAACGTGGACCACACCGGTTTCGTCTTGGATCCAGCACCCTACGACACGACCGTCGACCCAAGCCGTGGTGCCGGCATTACCGCGGGTGTCGAAGAGTTGGTTGCGGTGCGGGCCGAGGTAGAAGTCACGGTTCTTCCACCCCATGATCGTCGGGTCGAGTACCGGTAGGAGTGCCACCCAAGGACCTGAATCAGGCACCGTGGCGACGTCATCCGGTAGTAACCAGCCCGTGTCGCCTCCGTCGAGTGAGACTGCAACGGCTTCGAGTTCGGCGAGGGCGGCCCGGACGACCGTCTTGGTCGAGCCCAGCCACCAGACGATGTCGTCTTCCGTCCCCGGTCCGAAGGAGTGGAGCCAGCGTCGGACTATTTCTCTGTATCCGTCTGCAGATTCGAGATCGGTGGGGGCGTCGTCGAGCCAGTGTCGAGTGAGAGTCCACAGTGGGCGTGAGACGGGGAATCGGGCGGTGTTGGCGCCGCGCATGATGTCTGCGGTCGCCCCGAGGTGGGTGAGAACCCTGGGTGCCGACCAGATTTCGCCTGCCGAACCCTCGACCTTGACGTCGATCATCGGTACTGCCTGACGGACCTCGAGTGCGGAAAGGCCTTCAGGGGCATCGGTGAGCAGTGTCAGAACCTCCGCCCGCGCGCGATCGAGCCAGTCGTTGCCGTCGACGGCGATTCCGGCCTTGACGACATCCTTGGCCATTCGTGCGCGCTCGGTGTTCGCGACGCGGGCGGACGCGCTCGACCACGCGGCCGGCAGCAAGTCTCGGGGAAAGGTGAAGAGCGTGCGGCGCATAGCCAATTGCTTCACGAGACTGCGTTGGTCGTACAAGGCGTTGTCGACGTCAGTGGCGTCCAATGACCGAACCCTCGCCCAGCAAGACAGATAGACAGTCGCTGATTCGGTGGCGTGCAGTACCGTCATCGCCTGCGTGGCAGCTTCCGGAGAATCGACGCGGAACGAAGGCGCCAGCGCATGACGTACTCCTATGCGTGCACGGCGTTCGTCGTCGGAGACATGGCGCATCAGGCCATCGTGCCACAGGCCAAGTGCGTCGTATCGGCTAGTTGCGCGAGAGTTCGATTGCGCCAGTAGTCGTCGTGTTGGAGATGTGTGATGGCCCCGGGCGTGGTCGCGAAGTTCGCAAACCCTGTGGCTTCGACGGGGATCTGCAGCCAGGCGGAGACGACGAATGTGTGTGCAAATCCGTGTGTTACGACGATGTGATCGTGATCGAGTTCGGTCATCAGTTCGCGAATGCACTCACCGACCCTTGATGCGATGTCGCGGCGGGTTTCGGCACCGGCAACGGGGCCACGGTGATCGAGGCGGTTGTCGTCAGGAGCCGGAACCTGCCGCTGGGTCAGCCACGAGTTCGGGCGCCCTTCGGCTTCTCCGAAGCTGATTTCGCGCAATCGAGAGTCTGTTGTCGCCGGAACATTAAGTGTCCGGGCGATGATCGCGGATGTCTCGGCGCACCGTTCGAGGTCGGAAGAGGTGATGCGGATCGGGCGCGAAGTTCCTGTCCGTCGACGTTTCAACTCTTCGGCGATCAATTCTGCATCGCGCCTGCCTGCGGGCGTGAGAACCGAATTGTGCCAACCTCCGACGATGTCCTGTGCTGTGTGTTCGGCATGAGGATGAGTGACGACGTAAAGATCCTGCACGAGACCCCTTTTTGTTTACCCGACCGTTTCGGGCAACAGTATTCCAGGATTGAGGATTCCACGCGGATCCCAGGACGATTTGATCAGCTTCATGGCGGCGATGTCGGTTTCCGTGCGCCCCAGCGCTATCCACGGTGACTTCGCGCGACCGATCCCGTGCTCGGCGCTGATACTTCCGTGATGGGCGGAGACGAGTTCGAAGACCGTATCGGTCAGTTCGTGGGCGATGCTCGGTTCGGCGTCAAGAAGATTCACATGGATATTCCCGTCGGCGAAGTGTCCGAACAACATTGGACGCACATGGACGAATCGTTCGGTGAGTACTTCGCGGAGGCTCTCGATGAACGTGCCCATCACGGACAAGGGGACGGAGATGTCGAGTTTGACCACCGGAGTCGTCGATGAAGCGCTGATGCTTTCGGTATGGCTTTCTCGCAGAGTCCACAGTTTTCGAGCGGGGCCAGGCTCCACTGTCGCGTCCTCGATGAGATCGGCAGAGGCGGAGAGAACTTCGAGGAGTGACTCTTCCGTCTCGCGCGGCGATGACACCTCGATCAGGGTGTACATCGGTGACGGTGTGCCGAACGGGCGACGGGCATCAGTGTGCGCGCAGACGAGGGAGATGCCGTCGTCGGTCATGATCTCGGCGGCCTCCACGGTCAACCCGCTCTGGCGCACGCGGTTGCACAACTGCAGCGCTTGGTCGACGTCGCGCACACCCGCGAGCACAACTTGGGTGTCGGTCGCCGGGGTGACCAACTTCATCAGGACCTTGGTGACAATCGCGAGCGTCCCCTCACTGCCCGCAAGAAGCCCTGGGATGTCGTATCCGACATTGTCTTTGACGAGTGGAGTCCATCTACTCAGTACCGAACCATCGGCAAGTACTGCCTCGATCCCGAGTATCTGTGCCCGTGTATTTCCGTATCGGACCATGCGGGTACCACCGGCGTTGGTTGCGACGATGCCGCCGAGGGTCGCGGATTCCTTTGATGCCAAATCGATTCCGAATCGGAGGCCATGTGCCGAGGCCGCCAGGTCGGCGCGAGCGACGGTCACGCCCGCACCGGCCGCGATTGTCCGGCCGATGGGGTCGACGGTCTCGATCGAATCCAAACGCCTGGTGCTCAGCACCACTGATCCAGCCGATGGTATTCCGCCACCGACAAGTCCGGTATTTCCACCTTGCGGGGTGATGGGAATCCCGGCCTCGAAGCAGGTCGTGACGACGGCGGACACTTCGGCGGTGTCGGCCGGACGGACCACAGCTATTGCGTCGCCGATCCAACGTCCCGTCCAGTCCCGTGTGTAACCCTCGATCAGCTCTGGATCGGTGAGAACATGCGCTTCGCCGACGATCTCTGCGAGGGTGCCGAGGAACCTCGCGTCCGTTGCAGATTCGCGTGCTTCGACGAGTGTTCGGGGGCTCATGTTCAACCTTGTGATCGTTCGGGGACAGTTTTTCGAGAGACGAGCGGTAGAGCAATCTGCACTCGATCCTCCGACCTCAGGTGATGCGCTGTCCAAGACCAAGTAGTGACACCACCATCTGTTCTTCTTATAATCGCCGTATGAACCTGCAGCGCGCCCGCTATCTGATTGCTCTGTCGGATCACGGCAGCTTCACTCGCGCCGCCGCGAACGTTCACGTGGCGCAATCTGCACTCAGTCAGCAGATCAAGGTTCTCGAGCGCGAACTCGGAGTTCCTCTGGTGGATCGCCGAGGTCCGCAGTTCACTTTCACCGACGCGGGGCGGGTAGCGGTACGGGAGGCACGCTTCTTGCTCGGGTGCGCAGACCGGGCGGTCGAACGAATTCGATTGGCTGCACGCGGTGTGGACGGGGAACTGCGCATCGCGTACACCCGTTCGTGGGCGGGTGGCGCCGTCGGAGATCTGGTCAGCACTTATCGCAAGCTCTATCCAGGCGTCGAAGTTGTCGTGCACCGGGGCACTTCGGCGCAGACTGTCGACCTCGTCCGAACCGGAGCCGTCGACATCGCGGTTGTGCGACCGCCGCTCGATGACGAGGATCGTGAACTTCCCCTGATCGTCCTCGACACCGAACCTATCCTGGTCGCCGTTCCCGTGGATCATCCGTTCGGGGATCGAACGACACTCGAACTCGGAGATCTGGTGGACGTCCCCGTCGTATTCTGGCCCGAGGCGAATGCGCCCGGGATGTATTCGCGTACGCTCGAACAACTTTGGCCCGACAGCACTCCCAATATCGTTCGATTCGAGGCTGACGACGAGCAGGTTTTGCACGCCGTCTCGGACGGGGTGGGAATTGCGCCGATCCCGCAGGGGCGGGCCCGGATGCTCCGAATCCCGGGTATTCATCTGTGTGAGATCGCCGGTATGCAGCCGACTCTCGAAGTTGCCGTGACCTACCGTCCGGACAACCCGAATCCCGCGCTTGCACCCTTCGTTGCGCTCGCCGAACGCGAAAGATCGTCAACCACTGTGTAGCACAAGTGATGCGCGGTGGGCCCTATCCGCCATCGAGGACCAGCATCATGGCCGTTGCGCGTGCCCGGTTCTCGATGGTGTCGACGTGGAATCCGACGTGCTGGGACAGCTTCGCCAATCGGTGCGCAACGCTGCTGTGATGAAGATGCATGGAATCGGCTGCGGCCCTCAATGTTCCGGATTGTAGGTATGCCCTCAAGGTTTCGAGTAGTTCTAATCCCTGTTTGGTATCGCCGATCTCTTCGGCAAGAACCAGATCCGGTATTCGCGAGTGATCGATGTGTGATCCCGGTGCCAGGAGGTTGAGGGCGCCGAGATCGTCGGCGTTCACGACCGGTGTTGTTGCTGACGCCTGTGCACGAGCGAATCGTGCAGTGCTGAGTATTGTATTCACTTCGGAAGCGGAAGCAGCCAAAGATATTCCGGCGCGAATGGATGACGACAGTGCTGACTCGGACAGCTCGGGTGTCGGTGCGAACGAACCCGCCACGAGATTCAGATACTCGCCATCAGCTTCTATCCCAACGGCTTTGCCAGGTGTGCAATCTTGCGAAATAACAAGGTGTGCAGTGCCGCCGGCCGTGTCTGAGACTGCCTTGGTTGCCATGACTCGGACTGGGGTTTGGGGTTCGATACCGAGACCGGCGCAGGAGGTGAGCACCGCGAGTTCATCCATCGGGAACAACAGATTTCGAGTGTGCTCGGCTTCGGTAGGCAAGCGTCGGGGTTGCAGGATTATCGCTGCGGTCAGGGCCATTCGATCGACGAGCATTTCGTCGAGCGGCAAGTGCGCACCAGGACGCTCGATCCATACCTTCCCGAGAACCTCGTCGTCTACAGCGATGTCCCTGGCCATGCTCGGAGGGAACTGGGGTTCGGGTGACCATCGGCCGCGTGGGTCACATCGGCGCAAATTCTTCTTGCTTCTACCGTGTTCCACGATCTCGATACCTACAACGCAGTCCGCCAACTGCGCGCTCGCGCGAAGCAGAGATGCGGTGTCGGAGCCGTGCCGCACGAGCGTGTCGAAGTAATCGATGACACGTACCAGGCCTGCCGAGTCTGCATCGAGCTCGGCAAGCCGGTACATCAGTCCTTGCATCTCGCAACGCTACGAGACAGGCGACAGCGAACGCAACCCTCTCCGGAGCGCAGTGAGGGCTTCGGCGGCAGTTCTTTCGCTGACTGCTGCGGTCGCCACTAGTGCCGACCCGTGAAAGGTTCCGGGGAAGGAGTGCAATTCGACGCTGACTCCCGCATGCAGCAGTCGAAGGGCGTATTCGATTCCTTCGTCGCGAAGAGGGTCGAGTTCCATGGTGGACAGGTAGGTCGGCGGCAGACCGGTGAGGTCGGTCGCCCGGGACGGCGAAGCGTAAATGGAGACGTCAGGATCTTCGGGACCTGAATACGACGCGCCGAGGTAGTACTTCCACGACAGGATGGCGTTGGGGCGGTGCCACAACGGTGTGTCGACGAAGTTCGTCATCGAGACAGTCGCCAGACGGTCGTCGAGTTCAGGAATTTCGAGGAATTGGAATGCCACGGGCACAACGCCCTCGTCGCGGGCTTTGAGGACAGTGCCTGCGGCCAATCCGCCGCCTGCACTCTGCCCGCCCACTGCGATGCGACTGGGATCGACCCCCAGTTCCTCTGCATGGGCGTGGATGTAGAGGAGCGCGGCGTAGCAGTCGTTGACGGGGCCGGGAAAGGAGGTTTCGGGGGCGAGGCGGTACTCCACGTTTGCAACGGCGAATCCGAGTTCGCGCGCTACCTCGACACAAAATGGATCGCTGGACTCAGCGGTGCCGATTGCAAATCCGCCGCCATGGATCCAGAGCAGAACGGGGACAGGGCCGGCGGTGTTGTCCGGGGTGAAGAAACGAATCTTGACCCCCGGATCGCCGTCCAGGCCAGGAGCGGACAGTTCACGAAGCGAGACTCCGTCGAATGACAGGTCGGCCAACATGGCGCCGATCAGAGCATCGTAGGTGGCCCGCGCGTTGGGGAGGTCAGCGAAGTCCACCTTCGGGAGCATGGTGAGCGCTGCGGCGAGTTCGGGGTCGAGAGTGGGGAATGTTGTCATGCACTCATCATCGAGTCTGAATGTGGCCTACGTCACCAGTGGTTTGTAGGAAATCGGAGAGCCTTCCTCCGACGCCCGTCGGATCTCCCTAGGATGACGCCGGTGGACAGAGTACATCTCGGGGTGGGTTCGAGCGATTCGGAAGTTGGGTCCAGGATCGGTGGACGCCCGCCGCAGGTTTTCGCTGGTCAGCCGATTTTGCAGACGCATGAGTATCTCTTGACGCTCGAGGCGCACACGGCTCCGTGGCTCGGTGCGCGAGAGCTTTCCGTCTTCATCCGTCGGGGATTCTCCATCGGCGACGACGACCTCGAATACCCGGACATCGGGGTCAGGGCAGTCCTGCACCCGCCGTCATCACGAAGTGCGGAATCGGCCGGCACTCACGAGGGCCTGGGGAGCGCGGCGTTGATCAATCTTCACGCAGACGACGAAGTGATGCCGTTGGTGCTGATCGCGCCGCAACCGGTGCTCATACAAAATGAACCGTCCTACGCCGATGCCGTCGAGGCGGACGGGCATCGCTTCCTGTTCCAGATCAATGAAGAGGGATGGCCGGTGGTTGCCGAGCCGCAACCCGAGTTCGTCGAGGAATACCTGTTTGGCTACGGCTCGGTGTATTTCTACGGGAGCGCTGACGCGGCCGGGCTCGCCTATGAAGTCGTGCCGGGATTTCTCGATTTCTGAGCTGCCAGACGACCCTTCTGCCGATACCGTGGGCAACGTATTCGACCGGCGGATTTGTCCTTCGAAAATTAGTTTCGGAAGTTTGTCGATCGGCGTCTTTGCCGTTCGACGTGTAGGCAGAGGGACCGAATGAGCGGTCCACAAACGAAGGAGATTCTCATGAAGTACATGCTGATCATGCGTTCCACCGACGAAGCCATCGAAGCATCCAAGGACATGGACTTCGACGAGATCATCGCCGCGATGGGGCAGTACAACGAGTCCTTGATCAAGGCCGGTGTGCTGCTGGCGGGTGAGGGATTGGCGATGGAGGAGGGATTCATCGTCGATTTCGAGTCCGATCCGCCGCTGGTCTCCGACGGCCCGTACGGCGAGACGAAGGAGTTGTTCTCGGGATTCTGGATCATTCAGACGTCGACCAAAGACGAAGCCTTGGAATGGGCGAAGCGCTGCCCGCTCGGGCCGGGAAGCAAGCTCGAGGTGCGCCGCGTGAGCGAGATGTCGGACTTCGATCAGGACAACGAGTACATCCAGAAGGAAGCCGGCTGGCGTGAAGAGCTCGGTACCGATCGTCCGGTCGCAGGCTGAACCATGACCGACGAGGCGGTGCGAGAAGAAACGAGAAAGGCTGTCGACGCGGTCTGGCGAATCGAATCCGCGAAGATCGTCGCCACGTTGACTCGCACCGTCGGAGATCTTGATCTCGCCGAAGACCTGGCAGCGCAGGCTCTGCTCGAAGCTGTCGAGCAGTGGCCTGCCACCGGAGTTCCCCGAAATCCCGCTGCCTGGCTGACTTCCGTTGCGACGCGTCGAGCAATCGACGGGTGGCGACGACGAGAGAGGCTGGACGAGCGCTACGCCCACTTTGCGCGTGAACTCGAGAACGACGCTTCGCATTTCGACGACGTCAGCTGGGATCCGGATCGGATCGACGACGACGTCCTCCGGCTGATGTTCATCGCCTGCCACCCGGTGTTGAATCGAAAAGCGCAGGTGGCCTTGACTCTTCGGGTTGTAGGCGGGTTGACCACCGAAGAAATTGCGAAGGCATTCCTGACGCCGACCGCGACAGTTCAGCAGCGGATAGTCCGTGCGAAGAAGGCGTTGACCGCATCGAAAGCGGTTTTCGAAGTTCCAGGACGAGAAGAGTTTTCGAGCAGGCTGAGCGCCGTCCTCGGAGTCCTGTACCTGGTGTTCAACGAAGGTTATGCAGCCAGCTCGGGGGACGAGTGGATGCGGGCGGACCTGAGTGCTGAAGCTCTGCGGCTCGCGCGAATACTCGCCGAATTGGTCCCCGGGGAATCCGAGGTACACGGCCTTGTTGCGTTGATGGAGCTGACAGCCTCGAGATTCGGCGCTCGGACAACCTCGACAGGTGAGCCCATCCTGCTGGCGGACCAGGACCGGACTAGGTGGGACCGCCTACAGATCTCGCGTGGGCTTGCGGCGCTGGAACGAGCTGACGCCGTCGGGCGTGGACGTGGCCCGTACGGTTTGCAGGCAGCGATAGCCGAATGTCATGCGCGAGCAGCAACTTTCGATGACACCGATTGGAAGAAGATAGTCATCCTCTACGAGGCTCTGGCGCAACTGGCGCCATCGCCCGTGGTCGACCTCAATCATGCGGCGGCGGTATCCATGGCATACGGTCCTGACCCTGCGCTCGAATTCGTCGACAAGCTTGTCGCTTCAGGTGAACTGGCCGACTACCACCTGCTTCCCAGTGTTCGGGGGGAGTTGCTCAGTCAGCTCGGCCGATCCGAGGAGGCTAGAACCGAACTCCTCGAAGCAGCGAGGCTGGCCGGGAACGAGCGTGAGCGTGCAGTATTGGTCGCGAAAGCAGATGCGCTGCTGTCGGATCAGTAGTCACACGATTGGTAGTCAGGGCTGAGTCGGATCATCGTTCGGCACCATGGGCGGCATCCCGACCCCGTAAGGATCGAGCATGTCCGATACACGTCGACCCCACCGTTCATGCGCGGACTGACGGGTCATTCCGGCAGCGCGGCCGATGGTTGCCCATGTTGCGCCGAATCTTCGCAGGCTCATGACGCTTGCCGTCGAATCGATGCCTGCGGCGAGCTGGATCCGAAAACTTGCCAACTGCCAAGCCATCTGACGCTGCGCCGGGATGTCGGTGTCCTGTTCTGCCTCCCATTCGGGGCTGCCAGGTAATGGATCCGTTCCGACAATCTTGTCCGCCTGCGCGCCGGCCTCGGCGATTCCGGCGTTGACCGTCGAAGTTGCGGCGGTCTCGATCTTTGCGGTCAGGGCGGTCTCGATCAGATCTTGCATAAGAAATTCTCCATTCGTCAGGTTTAGCCTGACAGTTTCAATCGAATGTTGTCAAGAGGTACCTGACTGATTCCATTTGATTAATGCACGATCTATTTGTGTACTATCTAAATGGCCTTCGGTTCTGTTGGCCGACGTCGAAGGGGTTGCTGGTGAAGATCGTGGTTCTGTCATTCCTGATGGCGCTGACCTTGATGACGGTCGGGATCATCGCGGCGCGCAACTGCAGCACTCGACCTGCCGTGACCGGGGCAGTTACTGCGGCGTCGACGGTTCTTGCTGCCGCCTGGACACTTTTTGCCGTGGCCTTCGTACTGGCCTGATCGCACTTCGGCGTGAGCGCGCCAGCGTCGGCGACTGAACTGCGCAGCAGGTCAGGTACGTTTTGTCTGCAGCGCGATGCCGCATACCCTGGCAGGCGTGGCAATTGCTGAAACAGACAGGAACTATGGAGGAAGGTCGGTCGCGGCACGCAAGGCCGAGCGCCGTTCCCTCTTCTTGAATGCTGCTCTCAGTGTGTTTGCCGACAAGGGGTATGCCGGAAGTTCGGTGGCGGATATCTGTGCGTCCGCGAGTTTGGCCAGAAGGCAGTTCTACGACGAGTTCGGTAGCCGCGAGGATCTACTCCTGGCGCTGTATGACCAGATTCAACTCGACGCCAGAATTGCAATGGTCGACGCACTCGACGCGGAGCCTTCGGTCAATCTGCGGGACAAGGCAGCAACGGCCATGGCTGCCTTCGTCGAGTCGGTCGGAAGTGACCCGCGACGTGCACACGTTGCCTTCATCGACGTCGTGGGTGTCAGTCCTCGAGTGGAAAAGCATCGTGTGGACCAACGTTCGGTTTGGGCAACATTTTTCGAGTCGATCATCAAAGGGATTGTGGGCGACGATTACGAACCGCCGGGTGGTTACCGGTGGGCGTCCACTGCCTTCATCGGTGCGCTTACCGCGCTGGTGCACCAGTGGAGCACTACGGAGCCTCGTCCCCCTGTGTCGGTACTGGTGGATCTGATGACGGTGCTCCTGAACGCGTTGATTGACGACGCGCCCCTTCGTGCCGGCGAATAGGTCACGAACACCGGGGATTGTAATCCAGCCCACAACGCTCTACTCTCGTCCTCAATATGTTAGACACTCGCATCTAACTTGTGCGCCCGTGATGAGAACTGCGGCAACACAAGGCAATCTGTGCTTTTTCGGGGAGGAATTGGTATGGGACGACGCTGGACAACTGACCGACAACGCGGGGGCTTCGCGATTGCCGTGATTGCAGTAATCGGGCAGATCGCACTTTCGGCACCTGCCTCAGCGGCACCGGACGGAGGTGTTCCTACCCAAGTTCAGGTCCAGCCTGCCCTGCCGCCTGCGGTTGCGCCGCCATTGCCTGCGCTGGACCAGGCCTTTTATGAACCGCCCGCCGGGGTCGTCGAATCCAAGGAGCCGGGTGAGATCATCGCCGCGCGTACAGTGAATCTCGGTACTCTCAATCTGATTCCGACCAATGTTGATGCGTGGCAGATCTCATATCGTTCCAATAACGCTGCGGGTGAGGCGATTCCGGCTGTCACCACAGTGATCAAGCCTCGCGGCGACACTCGCGACGGCGGGCCGCGTCCGCTGCTGTCCTTTCAGATGGCCGAAGACTCGCTCGGAAGTTACTGCGCACCTTCGTATGTCATGCAGCAGGGCGCATTGCCGTGGCTGGTGACGGGCGCTGCCACTGGTGGGGCGCAGTTCCTCGAAGTGCAAGCGGCGCTGGCGCAGGGCTGGGCACTATCGGTGCCCGATCATCAGGGGCCGAATTCTTCTTTCGCGTCCGGCCCGGTAGCCGCGCGGATCACGCTCGACGGTATTCGTGCCGCCGAGAACTTCGAACCCATGGAGCTGCAAGGTCGGTCGACTCGAGTAGGGCTGCTCGGGTACTCGGGCGGGTCGATTCCTACTGGTCACGCGGCTGAAATGCGGCGCACCTATGCCCCGGAACTGAATGTCGTCGGAGTCGCCGAAGGCGGTGTTGCAGCCGATCTCGGTGCTTTGCTCGACAATGCCAACAACGCTCTAGGGGCCGGGATCGTCGCTGCCGGTGTCATCGGAGTGAGCCGAGAAGATTCTGAACTCGCAGGCTTCATAGATCAGCACATAAACCCCTCCGGCCGAGCGCTTTTCGCTGCCAAAGACAACCTGTGCATGCTCTGGACGTCGGCTGCTGTGCCCTTCCTCAACATCAAAGGTTTCCTCGATGTACCGGGAGATCCCGTCCAACATCCCACGGTGAGAGCCGCGCTCTCTCGAGCTGCCATGGGTAAGTCCGTTCCTGACGTGCCGATGTACATCTACCAGTCGAATCCCGACTGGTTGGTGCCTGTGGGCCCGGTGAACAAACTCGTCGATACCTATTGCCAAGATCCTTCTGCGAGTGTCGTTTACACAAGAGACCACTTCAGTGAGCATGTCAGCATGGAAGTCGTCGCATTGCCGAGTGCTCTGCTGTGGCTTCGTGATCGGTTCGCCGGCGTCCCGGCCCAACAGGGGTGCAGCACCTTCGATGCTGGATCGATGGCGCTTGATCAGAGAACGTGGCCGGTCTGGGAAGACGCAGTGGGCGAACTTGTCGCAGGCCTGTTCGGCAAGCCGATCGGAAACTAGCGGGGGACGTGATGTTGTGGTGAGGAATTCTCCCAGGGGCAAGGTGTTGCACTGACTGGACGTTGTTTCACTGATCGGGCCTTGACAATGGAGTCTTGTCACAACTGGCTTCTTGTCACAATTGGGTTCCTGTCACCGACGAAAGGTTGCGCGATGACAAAGCTGTTGTTTGCAGTCACTTCTGCAGATCAATGGACGCTGAACGACGGGACAGCCCACCCAACCGGATACTGGGCGGAAGAACTGGTCGAGGCGCATCGCGTTTTCGTCGAGGCCGGTTACGACATCGTGATCGCGACGCCAGGCGGTAAAGCCCCCGTTGTGGATGAGGGAAGCCTGGCGCCTGAGGTCAACGGCGGGCAAGAAGGCGCTGATCGTATGCGCAAGTACATCGCCGATCTGCAGCCGGTGCTGGATTCGCCGGAGATTCTGGAGAACGCCGATGCTGCCGACTACGACGTGGTCTTTGTGCCAGGTGGACATGGACCGATGGAAGATCTTGCAGTGTCGGCATCCTTCGGCGAGCTTCTGGTGAAGTTCTTGGACGCCGACAAGGTGGTTTCGGCGGTCTGTCACGCACCGGCGGCACTTCTGCCCGCCCAGAGATCCGATGGAAGCTGGCTGTTCGACGGCTATCAGCTGACGGCGTTCACCAACGAAGAGGAGACGCAGGCTGGTCTGGCGGACAAGGCTCCGTGGCTGCTCGAAACTCGGCTACGCGAGTTGGGCGGCAAATTCTCGAAGGCTGAGGCGTGGTCGCCTTATGTCGTGGTGGACCGGAAGCTCTACACCGGTCAGAATCCGGCTTCGTCGAAGCCGCTCGCCGAGCGGATCGTCGCGGACTTGGGCTGAACGATCACCGGCTAGGCCCGAGCACGGCTTTTGGCACCGCATCGAGGACTCTTTCGATGCGGTGCTGGGCCGTGTTCTGTTGTGCCCGAGGAGTACTACCTCAGGTTTTGAAGGTGGTGTTCGCCGGCCGCGGATGCTGCCCGGGGTCGATCGAGGGCGGTGGGATGAACCAGGGTTTGTTGTCGACCCCGATGCGGATCACCCATTTCCCGACGAACCCGGATTTTCGGTGCATCAACCGGTGATGCGAACGGCACAGCAGGACAAGGTTGCTCATCACCGTCGGCCCGCCGTTGGCCCAGTGCCGAATATGGTGCGCATCCGTCCAGGCCGGTACACATGTGCAGCCCGGGAAGGCGCAGCCCTTGTCTCGGGCGATCAACGCCACTCGCTGCTCCGCGGACACCAATCGCTTTCCGGGTTTCGCATCGAGCGGCGCGCCGTGGTCGTCGAGCAGGACAGTGGAGAGGAAACAATCACAACCGAGGAGTCTGGTCTGGGATACCGACAGCGGCCCCAGCCAGGGCATGTGCCCGACATCGAGATCCGACACAGCCACTCCACCACCATCGGGCGAGGGTGCGGCGGCGCAGTCCCGATGCTCCGCCAAATCACGCGCGTTGATGTGCACGTTCACGTGCGGGCGTTGGCCGCCATCGGTGCCAGTTTTGGCGCAGTCCAGATACCGCCGGATCAGTTCGGTGAACCCGTCCGCGGTCCGCTTCGCCGCCGACCGAGAATCCGGGGTTCCATCCGGAGCGGGGGTGGGCATCGTCAGATTCGACAACGCCGACAACAACATTTCCCCGGTGAGAG
>NZ_CAIJDS010000016.1:0-128105 GCF_903819475.1 Rhodococcus sp. UFZ-B548 | reverse complement strand
TGGGTGAGATCGAATCCGCGTTGGTCGGGTGTGCGGGTGTCGCCCGTGCAGTCGTCAAAGTGTGCTCCATTCCTATTCTCGGTCAGAAGATTGTCGGTTACGTAGTGGCGGAGGCCGGCTCGACAGTAGACTCGGATTCTGTCCGAGATTCGGCCCGCGCCGTGCTGGCTGATTACATGGTTCCCGACGCGATTGTCGTGCTGAATGAAATCCCGCTCACCCGCTCCGGAAAGATCGATTTGCGTGCACTGCCGGACCCCGAGTTTTCTGCGCGGGTCTATCGCGCGCCCGAGTCGCCTGTCGAGTTCTCGGTGGCCGGTGTCTTCGCTGAAGTGCTCGGTGTGTCCAGAGTCGGACTCGACGACGACTTTTTCGAATTGGGTGGAAACTCTCTCGTAGCGACGCGCATTGTGGCACGTTTGGGTGAAGCGCTCGATTCGGTTGTGCCGGTGCGTGTTCTGTTCGAGGCAAGCACGGTCGAGGCGCTGGCTGCGCGCCTTTCGAGTGAAGTCGGTATCGGTGGCCGGGTGCCGTTGGGTCCGCGGACGCGTCCTGAACTGATTCCACTGTCGCTCGCGCAACAGAGGATGTGGTTCCTCAACAAGTTCGACGTCGAATCGGCGGTCAACAACATCCCGATTGCCATTCGACTTACGGGTTCGCTCGAAATCGACGCACTGAAGGCCGCAGTCGTCGACGTTGTGGCTCGCCATGAGATATTGCGGACCGTATATCCCGATCACGATGGAGTCGGACATCAACACGTGATGTCGGTGTCGGAGGCGGGTGCAGCTCTCATCTCGACTTCGGTTCCCGAATCGCAGATCATGGAAGAGGTCGAGGCCCTTGCATCGCGAGGGTTCGACGTGGGAATCGAGATTCCTTTCCGCGCCAAGGTATTCACGATCTCGGAAACGAGTCATGTTCTGGTAGTGGTGGTTCATCACATCGCTGCCGACGGTTTCTCGATGGGCCCGTTGACGCGAGACGTCATGGTTGCGTATGAGTCGCGCTCGCGTGGCGAGATTCCGACATGGGAGCCGCTTCCGATCCAGTACGCGGACTACGCACTCTGGCAGCGTGAGGCGCTCGGATCGGAAGACGATTCGGCGTCGGTCATTTCGCGTCAGCTGGAATTCTGGACCGAGACATTGCGCGATGCCCCCGACCAATTGCGCTTGCCCTCGGACCATCCTCGGCCGAGCATTGCTTCGAATCGTGGGGCAGAAACCGGTATCGAGATAGCCGCCGAGATTCACGAAAATCTCAATGCCTTGGCAGCGAAGCACAATTCGTCGCTGTTCATGGTCGTACACGCGGCTCTGGCCGTTGTCCTGGCTCGAATGACCAGCACGACCGACATCGTAATCGGTACCCCGGTCGCCGGTCGAGGCGAGCGGTCGCTGGACGACCTGATCGGAATGTTCGTCAACACGCTCGTGCTTCGGACCAAGGTTGACGGCTCGAAGTCGTTCGGTGAATTGCTGGACGACACAAGAGAAGCCGACCTGAGTGCTTTCGGGAATGCCGACGTTCCGTTCGAGCGGTTGGTGGAGGTTCTGAATCCACCGCGTTCGCAAGCGTTCACTCCGCTGTTTCAAGTGGCACTCTCGTTCCAGAACTTGGGGCGTAACGCCTTCGAGCTACCCAGCTTGACAATGGCTGCCGTCGACTTCGACCCAGGTATCGCCAAATTCGATCTTCAGGTGACGGTTGTGGAATCGGTCGCGGAAGATGGAAGCGCTGCAGGTTTGTCGATGCAGTTCACTTACGCAACAGACCTTTTCCGTGAAGCAACGATTCAAGAGTTTGCGCAGCGTCTGTCGAGGGTCCTCGATGTCGTGACACAGGATCCGTCTGTGTCGGTCGGCGACGTCGATATATTGACGACGGACGAGTCTGAAACCCTCCTCGCCGGTGAGGGGCTCGTAGACCGACAGCGCTACACACTGTCGGATATCTTCGTCGCGGCCGCTACTGAGCATGCGAAGTCGGTGGCGATCACGTGCGACGGGGTGGATCTCACCTACGAAGAATTGGACGGCTGGTCGTCGAGATTGGGCCGAGTACTGATTGGTGAGGGGATCGGCCCGGGAGATCTCGTCGCGATTGCGGTCCCGCGTTCCATCGAATCAATCGTCTCGTTGTGGGCAGTCGCCAAATCCGGAGCCGCGTTCGTCCCGATCGATCCTGGCTATCCGCGCGACCGAATCCGTCACATGATCAAGGACTCCGGTGTGACGGCAGGGTTGACGACAGATGCCGTCCGAGTAGCGCTTCCTCCGGGTGTCGACTGGATTTCCCTGGATGACAAAAAGACCGATGAAGGTAGCGGTGAACCGATTCGGGACAGCGAACTGGTCCGCCCGCTCTTGTTCGATGACTTGGCCTGGGTCATCTATACGTCGGGATCCACTGGTCTGCCGAAGGGTGTCGCCGTCACCCACAATGGACTGAAAAATCTGGCGGACGGACTGGTCGACGGATTGGAGGTGACGAGCCGGTCGAAGACACTGCATTTTGCTTCCCCGAGCTTCGATGCGTCGATGCTGGAGGCTCTGATGGCGTTTTCGATCGGATCGACGATGGTCGTGGCCCCCGCGACGATTCTCGGCGGTGAGGAGTTGTCCGATCTGCTGCGTCGCGAACGTGTGACGCACGCATTCATCACTCCCGCAGCGCTGGCGACGATGAACCCCGCCGGCCTGGACGATCTCGCCGTGATCGGCGCGGGCGGTGAGAGAGTGGCCCCCGAACTGGTCTCGCAGTGGGGGGCTCGACGGAAGTTCGTCAATATGTACGGGCCCACCGAGTCGACGGTGATTGCAACCATGAGCGGTGCGCTGGTACCTGGAGAAACTGCCCCGATCGGAACTCCGTTGATAGGCACGGCCGCGTTTATCTTGGATGCACGGTTCCATCCGGTGCCTGTCGGTGTGTCCGGGGAACTCTACCTTTCGGGCGCCGCACTGGCACGCGGCTACTTCGGGCGGTTCGGGCTCACAGCATCGACCTTTGTGGCGAACCCGTATGGTCCGGCAGGCTCGAGGATGTACCGCACGGGAGACATTGTCCGCGTCTCGGCCACCGGCGCCATCGAGTACCTCGGCCGCAATGATCAACAGATCAAGATCCGAGGATTCCGTGTCGAACTCGGTGAGATCGAGGCGTGCTTGTTGTCATGTCCAGGTGTCTCTCGCGTCGTGGCTTCGGTGTATGCAGATGACCGACTCGGTCAATTGCTTGTCGCACACGTCGTACCGGAGGCCGGCGAAATCCTCGACGGCGAAGCCGTCATCGCGTATTCGTCGAACTTCCTGACCCGGTACATGGTGCCTGACGCAGTGGTCGTGGTCGATGACATTCCGCGGACGCCTGCAGGTAAGACCGACATCGGTGCTCTGCCCGCACCGTACTTTGCGCCGAAGGCATTCAGGGCGCCGGCAACACCGACGGAAGTGGTTGTGGCCGAGGCCTTCAGCGACGTTCTCGGTATCGAAGCAGTTGGCCTCGACGACGACTTCTTCGAACTAGGAGGAAGTTCACTGCTTGCCACTCGGGTGACGTCGAGAATGGCGGACCGGGTGGGTCACACGGTTCCCGTCGTCTGGCTGTTCGGTTCGTCGAGCGTCGAGGACTTTGCTCAACGCATCGATGAGGAGAGTCGCGGTACCGGTGCTCCGGGATCGTCTGCACTGGAGGTCCTGCTGCCGATCCGCACCGTCGAATCGGCAGCGCGCGTCGTCTTCTGTCTGCACCCGATGAGTGGTCTTTCGTGGTGCTACACCGGATTGACTCAGTATCTCGATCCATCGATCGCGATCTACGGATTGCAGAGTCCGTCCTTGAGCCAGGCTGATTTCATTCCGACGTCGATCGACGAACTCGCAAAGATCTTTGTGGACCGGATTTCACTTGTTCAGGGTCAGGGGCCATACGACCTTCTCGGTTGGTCGCTGGGCGGCGTGCTCGCCCACGCCGTCGCCGTCGAGCTGGAATCACGCGGTCACGCAGTTCGCTCGCTGATTCTGCTCGACAGCGTGCCGCGTGTGAGCGTCGAGACTTTCGAACGTGAGTTCCGCAGTGAACTCGCCGCAACAGGCTTGGATCTCGGCCTCGGCGACGACGTGACCACAGTGTCGCCGGCACAAGCGCAGGCGTTGCTGAGCGCGCTGGACGGGGAACAGGTGGGCCTGACAGTCGAGACTTTGCAGCGCGTGTTCACTGCGGCAACCACGTCGCCTCAGATGATCAACAGTCATGCCCCGGCGGTAGTGTCCGGTCCGGTCACCTTCTTCAGCGCCGGAGTGGATCATCCCGATTTCTCGGATGCTGCGGGACTGTGGAGTCCATTTTCACTCGGCGAGATCGAAAATCACGTAGTCCCGGTGGAACATGGGCAGATGACGTCGGCCGAGGCGCTGACCGTCATGGGCCCGATTCTCGATCAGCACTTTCGGAGCGGCGACTCGAATTCGTAGTGAAGACCGGAAGAAGCGTCTGTGAAATGCCGCCTACCTACTGGCGGTCAGCGGAAGCCGAGGACGCCACTGTGACACAATCAGGTCTCGATCACGCTGTTCAGTTCCGACTGGATGGCCGAGGCTGGTATGAGCGATCCAGAGTGGGTCGCGGGATACACCCGTAAAGGATTGGATCGTTGTTGAAGAACTCTGCGAAGCTGGTCGCAGGTCTTGTTTCGGTGATGATGGTGAGTCTCGTGACCATCGTGAGCATTCCGGCAATCGGAAATGCTCAATCCCCAGACGAAGCCGACACGTCATTCGTATTACCCGGAGCGAACGATTGGGACTGCAAACCGTCAGAGAAGCATCCTCGGCCAGTCGTCCTCGTCCACGGAACCTGGTCTGACCCGGTGACAACGTGGACCACATTGTCACCCCAACTGGCGGCCGAAGGGTACTGCGTTTTTGCGTTGGAATACGGACGGACGGGAAGTCTGCTCGGCGGAAACGCCCTCGGGTTGGTCGGCGGAGACGACATCCCGAAGTCGGCGTTGGAACTGGCGCGGTTCGTCGATGACGTTCGTGCCTCTACCGGTGCAGCACAGGTCGATATCGTGGGTCACTCGCTCGGCGGCACACTGACGCGGCAGTACTTGCGGTTTGCCGGGGGAGCCGACCATTGGGACCCGTCGAAGAACAAGGTCCACACATTGGTCACGCTCGGTGCAACGAACCACGGTTCGTCCTTCGGCGGTAAACAAACACTGAGTGCGATCGCCGAAGCGTTCGGTCTGCCGATGTCGGACCTCGCACTGACTGCTGTGGGGCCGTCCTTCTTCCAACAGATGATCGGATCGGCGTTCTTGCAGGCACTGAACGCCGGCGGAGACACCGATGCGGGTGTCAACTATGCGGTGCTTGCAAGCCGCGGTGACGAAGTGTCGACTCCGCCCGAAGCGACGTTCCTCAACGCCGGTCCCGGCGCCACCGTCGACAACGTGTGGGTTCAGGAAGGTTGTGAGGATGTGAAGGTCACTCATCAGGAATTGACGTCGGCCCCGCGTGCGGTCGCCCTGATTCTCGCGGCGCTCGATCCGTCATACACGGACACGCATCCGCTGCCCTGCTGACGCGAGCCGGCACCGTTCGGGCAGCAAAGAAAAAGACCCGCAGGGATTTGTCCCCGCGGGTCTTTTCTTGCATCCGGTTGCATTCGGCTGCAGCTACGCCTGCATGAGGACTACTAGCCGGATGCTGCGGCTTTTCTATAACCACGGATCGCGGGGTAGATGAACACCGCCATCATGCCGAAGGACCAGGCAAGAGTCTTGATCGTCGGTTCCAGGACTTCGCCGCCCATCGCGAAGCCTCTCATCGCGTCGATTGCCACGGACATCGGTTGCTCGGCGACCACGGGCTGAAGCCACTTCGGGTAGGCCATGACCGGGACAAATCCGGAATTGAAGAACATCAGAAGAGTGCAGCCGATCGATACCAGTTCGACCAGAGGCAACGTATCGGAGACCGTGGCGAGCGCAGTGACCATCATCGCGAAACCGATTCCGAAAATGACCGGGATGACCAGCACCGCAATCGCCGGGAGCGGACCTTGATTGAAGCGGAATCCGAGGGCGAAACCAACGATGAGAATGACGATCGAGGTCGCAAGAACTCTGGTGGCTTCGGCAATCATTCGTCCGACAAGTCCGGACGCTCGGTGAGCCGGCAGCGTCCAGAATCTTCCCAACAGACCAGATTCTTTCTCGCTTCGAAGTCCGACAGCGCTGACGATGGATCCGAACATCGCTCCGACGAGGATGATCATCGGAACTGTGCCGTAGATGCTCGGCTGACCCGTGGCGTTGGAAATGGAGTTTCCGAGCACGACACGGAACATCAGGAGAGTCAGAGCTGGATAGATCAGCGCCTGAATTGTTGTCGAAGGGTCGCGAGCCCAGTTCATCAGCAAGCGTTTCGCTTGTATCAGGCTGTGCGACCACAGCGCTTTCGCCGAGTTTTCGGCGTAAGGGGAATCGACGACCGGCAAGGTTATCGCCGGCGACGTCGGTGGTGGGGTAGGTCCGTTCACGAAGTCGGTCATTTCCGCCTCAAGCTTGCCCAGTAGGCCCATGGGACACAGACCGCAAGGAGACCCACGGTCCACGCAATGGCGGGAAACAGCACGTCCCAAGTAGCGGAACCCTGAGCCAGATCACGCATGGCGTACGAATATTGAGATACAGGTTGATTGCGGACGAAGGGGCGAATCCACTCCGGAAACCCGGTCTCGGGCACAAACCCGCACGAGAGCATTCCGAGTATGAGCTGGGGGAGAGTCAGGATCTGGCTGGTAGCAGCAGGGCTCTTCGACATCGATCCGATGGCATCACCGGCAAAGGCGAACGCGATGGCGAAGGACATCGCGAGCGCGCAGAACATGAAAGCTTGCTCGAGACCCGCGTTGAATCGAAAGCCGATGACGTAGCCGTAGACCAAGGCAGCTGCGAGCGAAACCAACGAACGAACGACCGCGCTCGACATTCGGGCAAGGAGAGGAACAGGACCGACGACCGGCATGGTCTGCATTCGTGTGCTGAATCCTGTGATCGACTCGGTCGATGCGAGTTGCGCAGCAGAGATCGCCGTGAATGCCATGGCTTGAAGGACGATGATCGGCATCAAGAACTGGGCGTAATCGATTCCTTGCATCGACATCACGAACTTCAGCGGAAGGTAAAATCCCAACGTGAAGATGAGCGGCGCTACGATCGCGACGGTCAACTCGTGATGGCGGATCATTCGCCTGACGAATCGTGACGTCAGTACCCACCACTGGTTGATTCCCGATGGCTGCGGGCGACGGTGCCGCCCGACCTTCGGAGTGGTAGCGCCGATCAGCTTGTCGATCTCCGTCTGACGAACCTTCACCGAGTCGTAGCTCTTGGTTGTGGCTGTCATTGATCGCCACGCCCCTGGGGCTGGCCGGTCAGCGAGAGGAAGACGTCGTCGAGAGACGGGCGACGGAGGGCGATGTCGGCGAGCTGGATACCGGCGTAGTCGAGACGTCTCAGTGCCTCGGACAACGTGGCTGCCCCTCTCGGTGCCGGGATGGCGATCTGCTGCGCTTCGAGCGCAAGATCGAATCTGAAATCTCGGGGGACGAGATTGCCCAACGCGTGCACGGCTTGGCCGAGTTGGCGCGGGTCGACCGGAACGATCTCGCAGAAGCTGCTTCCGGTGCGCGCCTTCAGCTGATCTGCAGTGCCTTCGGCGATCACGGTGCCTTTGTCGATGACGATGATGTTGTCACTCAGAAGATCGGCCTCTTCGAGGTATTGCGTGGTCAGCAGCACGGTGATTCCTTGGGACTTCAGCGTCTGAACCAGTGCCCACACGCTTTGGCGGCTGCGTGGATCGAGCCCCGTGGTCGGTTCGTCCAGGAAAACGACTTCTGGACGGACCACGAGGCCACATGCGATGTCGATACGACGGCGCATACCGCCGGAGTAGTGCCGGACTGCGCGGCTGGAGGCTTCGAGGAGGTCGAACTGTTCCAACAACTCCACGGCACGCTGACGGGCCGCAGCCTTGTCGAGGCCCATCAATCGCGCGAACATTTCGATGTTCTCTCGTCCCGAGAGCGTCTCGTCCAGCGCCGCGAACTGACCCGTCATCATGATCGACCGACGAACTTCCGGCGCATTGCGAACGACGTCATGGCCTGCGACGACCGCGCGACCACTGTCCGGAGTGATCAGGGTGGACAAGACTTTCACCGTCGTGGTCTTGCCGGCGCCGTTCGGCCCGAGGATTCCGAGAACAGAACCTCGAGGTGCGCTGAAACTCACGCCTTGAAGGGCGTGGACGTCCTTGAATGACTTGTGGACGCCTTCCACCAGAACCGCTGCGTCCGTGGAATAGGGCATCAACACTCCGCTGTTTGCGTGGGATTGGACGGGCACGCGATCCCCGCGGGGCTCTGTTGCCTTCATTACTGAGTATCTAGTTACTAGCTAGGGATGTTACCGGAGCGATCCGTCGCGGACCGCAACATGCAAGGAGTGCTGATCGATAACCTCGAGAAACACCCAGGAACAGGTGACCGCGAGGCGGTGATGTGTCCTCACCCACACTGAAATGGGCGGTCATGTGAAATCGATCCGATCGGGCACGCCGAGCCTGTCGAACAACGTACGTAGTCCACTGAAGTCTTGTACCAGCAACTCCGAACCCGTGGAATGCTCGAGGTTGTCGATCATCTTGTCTCCGGACCCGATGCCCTCCATCGCGAGTATCGACCGCCACGCACCGTAGTCGTTCGAGGCGAACGAGCGCATCGCAGTGCATGCGGAATCCGCGAAGATTCGAAGTTCCTCGTCATCGAGCGTGCTGCAGACCGACTCGGCCAGTTCCCCGGCAATCGAGGCGTGGCAGTACTCGTCGCGAGCGTGCAACCGGATCGTCGCGCGGTTTATCGACTGCACGCCCGGGTCATCCGAGATCAGGTCGAGGTAAGCGGTGATCGACACCTCGGCGACGGTCATGAACGCCAACTGTGTCAGGGCGATCTTGCGAGGCCCCTCGGCTGCGTCGAGGGCTTGCGCCCGCGTGCGGACCGTCAGGACGTCTGGCAGTGCCTTCGCCGGCAGCCCCCAGCCCCTGCCTCGACGGGTCGCTGAACTGGCATTGAAGTGCATGAGCGTGTGATATTGCTCGTCGACCATCGCCTGATTGACGGCCACTGCAGCCCAATCTCCGAGTCCGACGCCGAGTCGGTCTTCGGCGAGAACGTCGAAGCCGGGATTGACGACGTACTTCTCGATGTCCATGACGTTCTTGTTGAACGCGATCCATGCCCAGGCTTGCAGGCGTTGCTTCTGCTCGGGACTCAATGCCAGGTAGGTCGGATGCTCCGCGAACGGGAGAAGTGCTTCGGGGTAGTCGGACAACGACGAATCGAAGAGATCGTCCAGTTCCGGCTCCGCCTTCTTCACGGTTGCCCGGCGCGCCCAATTGCTCGCAAGCCGACTGACGATTGCACTCTCGACCGGATCCGAGGCGTCGTACTCCGGGAGGCTGGGCGGACTCACTCCAGGTCTCATCGTGCCCTACTCTCTGTGCCCTTCGGCAATCTCTCTGTGCCCTTCGGCAATGCGATCGAACAAGCTCTGGCACTCCGCGTTCAATTCGCCTGAGCGATTGTCGAGCGCTGCGTCGGCGGTTTTCATCAGCGTCGTGAAGTCGCCGAGGGACTCGGCCGCCCTGTCCACCTGTGCGGTGGCATCGAACAGTGCTTTTCGTGTCGCACCTGCATACGGATTGCCCGCTTGCACGTCCCAGTACACCTCCGGTTCGCCGCCGGCCACACGCGCCAGGAGCGCAAGCAAGGTCCGATGTGGGGGAGGGGCGACCGCGAGGAGTTCGTCCGCGGAAACTCCGAGTTCGGCCAGGGCGACGCCGAAAGCCAGCACCGACGCGTGTGTCAGAACCTGGGTAGCCGCGGCCAACCGGTCGTGACGATCGGCGTCCATCACCGCGACCGACGCTCCCCACGAGCGCACGACGTCGAGGAATCTGGCGGACTGCGGACCGTCGACGTACGGCACTGCGATGACGGCCCGACCGCGCGGTCCGAGCGACGGACGGAACATGGGGTTGAGTCCGAGGAACTCCCCTTCTCGGCCGGCGTCGGCGATTGCTGCGTCCATCCGCGATTTGACCGACAGTGTGTCCACAACGAGAGCACCGAATGTTCGAAGGCTCGGTAGTGCGGCTAGAGCGACCTGTTCGGGAACCGCGAGCACGATGACGCTCGAGGACTCCACGTGTGCGAGAACCCGGTCACTGGGTTTCGTGATGTCTCCGACGACTACATCTCCGTCAGGATCGCTGCCTGCTGGGTCGACGACGGTGACCGTCGACCCCCCGGCGCGAAGCAGTTCGACGAACATGGATCCGACGGCACCCAGGCCGCCGACAACCGTCGCGGTGCCTGATGCCGGCGTCATGGCTGGATCTACCCGCCGTATTCGAGGACCCGCGAGGACACCGCATCGAGTGCACGGAGCAGAGTGGACGCCTTGACCGTGGTCTCGTCGAATTCTTCTTCCGGGTCGGACAACGCTGTAATGGCACCACCGATTCCGAAGGTCACGCCGCTCTCGGTGCAGACCAGCGACCGGATCACGATCGAGAGGTCTGCGGCGCCACCGAGGGCGAAGTACCCGATCGATCCCGAGTAGACCCCGCGTGGGCCGGATTCGAGGCGGTCGATGATCTCCATCGTCCGTACTTTCGGGGCGCCGGTCATCGATCCGCCGGGGAACGCGGCACGGACGCAGTCCACCGCGGACGACCCCGGACTCAGATGTCCACGCACCGTCGACACCATTTGGTGAACGGACGAGTACGACTCGATCGCGAACAGCCTCGGAACGTGGACACTTCCCGGAACGCAGACCTTGGTGAGGTCGTTGCGAGTGAGGTCCACGATCATCAGGTTCTCGGCGCGGTCCTTCTCGCTGTCGAGCAGGTCCTGCCGTAGGGCAGCGTCACGCGCTCGGGTGACGCCGCGCGGGCGGGTCCCTTTGATCGGCTTGGACTCGACGTTGCCGTCCGAGTCGACACGAAGGAACCGCTCAGGCGAGGCCGAGACCACCGAGATGCCGGTGAAGTCGAGAAGTGCGCTGTACGGCGTCGGATTGATCGAGCGCAGATACTCGAACGCCTGCTGTGCATCGATCGTCTCGTCGACGCTCGCCATGTTGGTCAGACACACCTCGTAGGACTCACCTGCCCGGATCTCCGAGAGGGCCGTTCCGATCAACGACAGGTACTGATCGCGATCATGCCGAAGGCGAGCCTGCGTCCAGACGGTGTCGCTGATCAGCGGAACCGGGGTGCGTTCCGGAAGGTCCGCGCCGATCCGCGCCAAGGTGTCGACGGTCGATTCGAGCCAATCGTCATAGCCGGCGTCCCGGACTTTCTCGCGCAACCTCAAAACGTGAGTGCGGCCCGCGGTGTGATCGATGACGACGGCGCGATCGGCAAACACCAGAGCGGCATCAGGAGTGGGCGCCGGATGGACTGCCCTTCCTCCGGTCTGTGCTTTCAGTTCGTAGCCGAGGTAGCCCACGTAGCCGAGGTTGAAGTCGAGTTCCGGATGCGAGGGCACGAAGCGCGTCGCGAGTTGTGCGTCCAAGTAATCGAAGAACGGAACTCGAATGTGCTCGTCGGACAAGCCTTTTCGGCTGACAGTCAGTACCTCGGCTTGCACGTCGTACGTGACGAACTCGGCCAGCGGCCCCGACGAATCGCCGAGTATCGAAAAGCGCGCACTCGGCTCTGCGGTTGCCGCGCGGTCCAGCCAGAACGCGTTCGGGCCGTCGGCGAACAGTGCTGCATAGGCCGCAGACGGGTCCACTGCAAAATCGAGAGTCACGTCGTCGACGTCGTAGTTGATCGCCGGCCGCAGGTCGGGTGTTTGCGAAGTCGGTTCGGGTCGGATCACCGAATCCAGAGTGCGTCCGACGGACAGATCGCGGAAGTTCGCGAGCAAATCTATGCCGAACTCGGTACTGATGGACTCCGGATGGAACTGAACGCCCCACATCGGCTTGGTCCGGTGCCGGACACCCATGAGCAGACCGTCGGACGTCCACGCGGTACGAACGAAGGCGTTCGGCAGATTCTCGACGGTCAACGAGTGGTAGCGAACAGCTCGGAACGGCGACGGAAGTCCGGCAAAGATGCCCGAGCCGTCGTGATCGATCAGCGAAATTCGGCCGTGCATCGGTACGGGCGCAACCACCACGTCCGCGCCGAACAACTCGCACAGGCCCTGGTGGCCGAGACAGACACCGAGAAGTGGGAGAGGCGCTTCTTCGATGAAACGGCGGCTGATTCCGAAATCACGGTCGCGATCCGGCCGGCCGGGACCTGGGGAGATGACCACGTTGTCGTATGACGCGAGATCGATGGAATCCCAATCCGCGTCGTTGCGGACCACGGTCGGCACAACCCCGTTGACCTCGGTCAACAGGGTGAACAGGTTGTAGGTGAACGAGTCGTAATTGTCCACCAGAAGGGTGCGGGAACTCATGTCGATGATCCTGATCTCGGTCCGACGGATTCCCGAACAGTGTCCTCCTCCTCAACAGGTGCGTTGATCACCAGGTCTTCGAGTCGACAGGTCTCGGCAATCATCAGCTCGTACAGGGCGTTGAAGAAGTCGGGGGAGAGGTCGTGTCTACGGGCGAATTCACGCGCCCGCTCCTGCACGAGGCGGACGCGGCCGGGTTGCATCATCGGAACCTCGCGGGAGCGCTTCCACTCGCCGATGCGTAGGCAGAGTTCCAGCCGTTGCCGCACCGTCTCGAGAAGTAGAGCGTCGATGGCGTCGAGGTCGCGCCGGAAGCTGTCCAATCCCTCGGCCTCGTCCGGATACGACGAGGTCTGCGTGCCTGCTTCGGAACTCGTTGTGGTCAAGAACTCTTCCACGAGGCCTCCCGGTGCTCGGCGTGACGCGAGGTCGACAATGTGGTGCCCGGAACGCAACCCACCTCCGGACACCGGCACCCCGACCGACCATCGCCGTTCGGGGAGGTGTTCCACGATCGTCATTCGCCGAAACCTGCGGTGGTGCCTAATTCTGCGAAACCTGTTTGGCGGGCGAATCAGGTTGCGATGCAGGCGGGTTCGTGAGTGCCTACTTGGGGGAGACCCAGGTGGTGATTTCGGCGTGGACTACTTCCTTGCCGCCCCGGTCGAAGATCGAGATGGGAACGAGAAGTTCCGTGCCACTCTCGATCGCCGCGAAGTCCGGCAAAGTCTCGAGTCGGGCGACCGCCCGCAGGCCGGTCTCGGCCTTGGCGAGGTAGTCGACCTTCATGGACTTGGGGATCCAGCGGTGCGAGTTCGGAACCGTCGCTTCGCTCAGCATGCCCATTGCGACCTCCGCGAGATTGCATGCTGCGATCGCGTGAAAAGTGCCGAGATGGTTGTGGACGCCCCACCATTTGGGGGAGCGGACCTCGCACAGTCCCGGTTCCAACTTGGTCACCCGGGGGAGAACGGAGGCGAAGTAGGGCACGCGAATGGACATCGCCGCCGAGAAAACTGCATGTCCGAGGGCGTTGTCCGGCAATTTCTGCCATCCGCGATAGGTGGGGCTGGAAGTAGTCATCGGCCTATCTTACTTCTGAGTAAGGTTGTTGTCGCGCAGCTCACTCGGAAAGGCTGGTTCGGGGGAGTTGAGGAATCGGGCCAGGTACGGCATACTGGTCGGGTTGCCTTGTCCGGGACGCGGTCGTTTGCGGCCGTGATCGGGTAAGGGTAAGACGTCACAGACGATCGATCGCAGATCCCGTCAGGGTAATCGGGTCAACGACTGTGACCATGCAAGACATGCAAGACGAGAAGTAATGCAGGACGGAAGCAGTACCTACTTTGTGTTCGACATCGAACACGTCCGGTACGCATCACGCGCCAGATGATCGAAAGATTGTCCGGCGCAGGATGAGTGAGAAGGCGACACGCCCGACCGCGTGTACCGGAGAACAATGACAAACGAACAGCGGCAGCAGATCCTGATCTGATCCGATGCTCGGTTTACCGCTAACACGGTCTTCCGAACTTTCGGACTTGGTCCCGATCGCTTCAGTGTTCGTCGTGTCATCGTCCAGGCAAGGACTGTGCAGACGAGGTAGCTCGAGCCTGACCAGGCGGGCTACGAAACGCGGCAAGAAAAGGACACTAAGCGTGGCGGGACAAAAGATCCGCATCAGGCTCAAGGCCTACGACCACGAGGCGATCGACGCGTCAGCGCGCAAGATCGTCGAGACGGTAACCCGTACGGGTGCCCGCGTCGTTGGACCTGTGCCGTTGCCGACCGAGAAGAACGTATATTGCGTCATCCGCTCGCCGCACAAGTACAAGGACTCGCGCGAGCACTTCGAGATGCGTACTCACAAGCGGCTGATCGACATTCTCGACCCGACGCCGAAGACGGTTGACGCGCTCATGCGCATCGACCTTCCGGCCAGTGTCGACGTGAACATTCAGTGACGGCGGAGACAAAAACAATGACTGATACCAAGATCAAGGGAATCCTGGGCACCAAGCTCGGCATGACCCAGGTCTTCGACGAGAACAACCGGGTTGTCCCGGTCACCGTCGTGAAGGCTGGGCCGAACGTCGTAACCCAGATCCGTACCGAAGAGCGTGACGGCTACAGCGCCGTTCAGCTCGCGTTCGGCGCCATCGACCCGCGCAAGGTGAACAAGCCGACTTCCGGCCAGTTCACCAAGGCTGGTGTGACCCCGCGTCGCCACGTAGTGGAGCTCCGCGTTGCGGACACCTCCGACTACGAGGTCGGCCAGGAGCTCACCGCCGAGGTCTTCGAGGACGGCGCATACGTCGACGTCACCGGAACCAGCAAGGGCAAGGGCTTCGCCGGAACCATGAAGCGTCACGGCTTCAAGGGACAGGGCGCGTCGCACGGTACCCAGGCTGTTCACCGTCGCCCGGGCTCCATCGGTGGCTGTGCAACTCCCGGCCGCGTGTTCAAGGGCATGCGCATGTCCGGACGCATGGGTAGCGACCGCATCACGACGCAGAACCTCTCGGTCCACAAGGTGGATGCAGAGAACGGCCTGCTGCTGATCAAGGGTGCGATCCCCGGCCGCAAGGGCGGCCTCGTGATCGTCAAGAGTGCAGTGAAGGGTGGTGCACGGGCATGACCAGCACCGAGACCAAGTTGACCCTGGACGTCAAGGTCGCCGGCGGCAAGACCAACGGCACCGTCGATCTCCCCGCTGAGATCTTCGACGCTCCGGCCAACATCGCGCTTCTCCATCAGGTTGTCGTCGCGCAGCTCGCAGCTGCTCGTCAGGGAACCCACTCCACCAAGACCCGCGGCGACGTCCGCGGCGGTGGCAAGAAGCCGTACCGCCAGAAGGGCACCGGCCGCGCACGCCAGGGCTCGACTCGCGCACCGCAGTTCGTCGGCGGCGGAACCGTTCACGGCCCGCAGCCGCGTGACTACAGCCAGCGCACCCCCAAGAAGATGAAGGCAGCCGCTCTTCGCGGAGCCCTCTCTGACCGCGCACGCAACGAGCGCATCCACGTCATCACCGAACTGGTTGCAGGGCAGACGCCTTCGACCAAGGGCGCAATCGCGTTCCTCGGCGAGATTTCGGATCGCAAGAAGCTGCTGCTCGTCGTGGGTCGCCAGGATGTAGCCGCTTGGAAGAGCGTGCAGAACCTGGAAGGCGTGCATCCCATTGCACCCGACCAGCTCAACACCTACGACGTGCTCAATGCAGACGATGTCGTGTTCAGCGTCGAGGCACTCAACGCGTTCATCCACGGGCCCGCAGAGAGCGCTCAGAACAAGGAGGACGCCAAGTGAGCACCATCGCTGACCCCCGCGACATCCTGCTCGCTCCGGTCATCTCCGAGAAGTCCTACGGACTGATCGAGGAAGGCACCTACACCTTCCTGGTGCACCCGGACTCGAACAAGACGCAGATCAAGATTGCCGTCGAGAAGGTCTTCGGCGTCAAGGTGACCAGCGTCAACACCGCCAACCGTCAGGGCAAGCGTAAGCGGACCCGATTCGGTTACGGCAAGCGCAAGGACACCAAGCGCGCGCTCGTGACCCTGTCCGCTGACAGCAAGCCCATCGAGATCTTCGGAGGACCGGTCGCGTAAGCGCCGGGACTTGACGAGACATAGAGGACGAGAAGACTCATGGCAATCCGTAAGTACAAGCCGACAACACCGGGCCGTCGTGGCTCGAGCGTCTCGGACTTCGCCGAGATCACTCGGTCAACCCCCGAGAAGTCGCTGGTTCGCCCGCTGCACGGTCGCGGTGGACGTAACGCACACGGTCGTATCACCACCCGTCACAAGGGTGGCGGACACAAGCGTGCGTACCGACTGATCGATTTCCGTCGCAACGACAAGGACGGCATCCCGGCAAAGGTCGCTCACATCGAGTACGACCCCAACCGCACAGCAAACATCGCACTCCTGCATTACGCAGACGGTGAGAAGCGCTACATCATCGCCCCCAAGGGCCTGGTGCAGGGTTCACCGGTCGAGTCCGGTGCAGGCGCCGACATCAAGCCGGGCAACAACCTGCCGCTGCGCAACATTCCGACTGGTACCACCATCCACGGTGTGGAACTGCGTCCCGGCGGCGGAGCCAAGATGGCTCGTTCCGCAGGCGCCAGCATCCAGCTCCTCGGTAAGGAAGGCAGCTACGCCACGCTGCGTATGCCTTCCGGTGAAATCCGTCGCGTCGACGTGCGCTGCCGCGCATCCGTCGGCGAGGTCGGCAACGCCGAGCAGTCGAACATCAACTGGGGCAAGGCCGGCCGTATGCGTTGGAAGGGCAAGCGCCCGACCGTTCGTGGTGTCGTGATGAACCCGGTCGACCACCCGCACGGTGGCGGCGAGGGCAAGACCTCAGGTGGACGCCACCCGGTCAGCCCGTGGGGTAAGCCTGAAGGCCGTACCCGCAAGAACAAGGCAAGCGACAAGATGATCGTCCGTCGCCGCCGCACCGGCAAGAACAAGCGCTAGGAGGGAGTGAAGGATGCCACGCAGCCTTAAGAAGGGCCCGTTCGTCGATGACCACCTCCTCGCGAAGGTGGATGTACAGAACGAAAAGGGAACCAAGCAGGTCATCAAGACCTGGTCCCGTCGTTCGACAATCATCCCGGACTTCATCGGCCACACGTTTGCAGTTCACGACGGCCGCAAACACGTCCCCGTGTTCGTTTCCGACTCCATGGTCGGACACAAGCTCGGAGAGTTTGCACCGACCCGCACGTTCAAGGGTCACATCAAGGATGATCGGAAGGCGAAGAGGCGATGAGCAACACCGAAACCGCCAACCCGACTGCCAAGGCTGTAGCGAAGCACGTTCGCGTTACGCCGATGAAGGCACGTCGAGTTGTGGACCTGGTCCGCGGGCGCTCGGTTGAAGACGCCCTGAACATCCTGAAGTTCGCGCCGCAGGCAGCGAGCGAGCCGGTCGCCAAGGTGATCGCCTCCGCAGCAGCCAACGCCGAGAACAACCTCGACCTCGACCCCAGCACGCTTGTCGTTGCTACGGCGTTCGTGGACGAGGGCGCGACCCTCAAGCGGTTCCAGCCGCGTGCACAGGGACGTGCGTTCCGTATTCGCAAGCGCACCAGTCACATCACCGTGATCGTGGAGAGCCTGCCGAAGACCGGAACATCGACCCGTAATCGCCGGAAGGGAAGTGCTCAGTAGTGGGCCAGAAAATCAACCCGCACGGCTTCCGTCTCGGCATCACCACCGACTGGAAGTCTCGCTGGTACGCAGACAAGCAGTACGCGGAGTACGTCAAGGAAGACGTCGCGATCCGTAAGCTCCTCGCCACCGGCATGGAGCGCGCAGGAATCGCGAAGGTCGAAATCGAGCGCACCCGTGACCGTGTTCGCGTGGACATCCACACTGCACGTCCGGGCATCGTCATCGGCCGCCGCGGCGCCGAAGCCGATCGCATCCGCTCCGAGCTCGAGAAGCTGACCGGCAAGCAGGTTCAGCTGAACATCCTCGAGGTCAAGAACGCAGAAGCTGAAGCACAGCTCGTCGCACAGGGTGTGGCCGAGCAGCTCTCGAACCGCGTTGCCTTCCGTCGTGCAATGCGCAAGGCCATCCAGTCGGCCATGCGTCAGCCCAACGTCAAGGGAATCCGCGTTCAGTGCTCCGGTCGTCTCGGCGGCGCCGAGATGTCCCGGTCGGAGTTCTACCGCGAAGGCCGTGTGCCGCTGCACACGCTTCGTGCGGACATCGACTACGGCCTCTACGAGGCCAAGACCACCTTCGGTCGCATCGGCGTCAAGGTCTGGATCTACAAGGGCGACATCGTCGGTGGCAAGCGTGAGCTCGCCGCCAACACGGCCGCACCGGCCGGGGATCGCCCGCGTCGTGAGCGTCCGAGCCGTCCGCGTCGTTCCGGTGCCACCGGTACCACTGCGACCAGCACCGAGGCCGGCCGCGCAGCGACCGCAACCGCCGATGCTCCCGCAACTGAACAGAATCAGGAGGGCTGACGCATGTTGATCCCACGGCGGGTCAAGCACCGCAAGCAGCACCACCCGAGCCGTTCGGGTGCCGCCAAGGGCGGTACCCAGGTGACCTTCGGTGACTACGGCATCCAGGCTCTCGAGCCTGCCTACATCACCAACCGGCAGATCGAGTCCGCTCGTATCGCCATGACTCGGCACATCAAGCGTGGCGGCAAGATCTGGATCAACATCTTCCCGGATCGCCCCCTCACGAAGAAGCCGGCCGAAACCCGAATGGGTTCCGGTAAGGGTTCGCCCGAGTGGTGGATTGCCAACGTCAAGCCCGGACGCGTTCTGTTCGAGATGACATACCCCAACGAGGAGATTGCTCGTGAGGCCCTGCGCCGCGCGATGCACAAGCTCCCGTGCAAGTGCCGGATCGTGACCAGAGAGGAGCAGTTCTGATGGCTACTGGAACCCCAGCAGCAGAGCTCCGCGAGCTCAGTGAAGACGAGCTGGTCACCCGGCTCCGTGAGTCGAAGGAAGAGCTTTTCAACCTTCGTTTCCAGATGGCTACCGGCCAGATGGACAACAACCGACGACTGCGCACCGTTCGTCACGAGATCGCGCGCATCTACACCGTCCTGCGTGAGCGTGAGCTCGGACTCGCTGTGGGTCCGGATGCAGGTGACGCGGCATGAGTGAGGAAAAAGCAGTGAGCACAGAAGAGCGCGCGAGCCGTAAGGTCCGTGTCGGATACGTCGTGTCCGACAAGATGGAAAAGACGATCGTGGTCGAGCTCGAAGACCGCGTCAAGCACAAGCTCTACGGCAAGATCATCCGCCGTACGACCAAGGTGAAGGCGCACGACGAGAACGGCGTTGCCGGCGTCGGCGACCGCGTTCAGCTGATGGAAACCCGTCCGCTGTCCGCGACGAAGCACTGGCGTCTGGTCGAGGTCCTCGAAAAGGCCAAGTAAGCCTGATCGAATCCTCGAGCTGATCGAGTATCACCGAATGGCCCGCTTCCCCTTGGGGGAGTGGGCCATTCGGCTTTCCGGGGGCTTTCGGGGGGCTTTCGGGGCTTTCCGGGCGAAGGGCTCGAGTTGCGTCGAGTACGGCTGATTTGGTATTCGGTGAACCCTTCCCTACAATAGAACGGTTGCCTGTGGCAGAGGTGTGTCTTCACGTGCGCAGCTCGAACGGTGCTTGCAGTGATCGTCTCCCGACGTCAGTCGGTGGGACTGCAGCTCAGACACGACGCAGGTGGCAACAATGACCGCGCGCACCGGGTCGGTAATCCGTTGCGCACGAAATTCCAGGTCTAGGGAGATCAAGTGATTCAGCAGGAGTCGCGAGTTCGCGTCGCTGATAACACGGGTGCCAAGGAAATCCTTTGCATCCGCGTTCTCGGCGGTTCGTCACGTCGCTACGCCGGGATCGGTGACGTCATCGTCGCCACCGTCAAGGACGCAATCCCCGGTGGAAACATCAAGAAGGGTGAGGTCGTCAAGGCCGTCATCGTTCGCACGACCAAGGAGCGCCGTCGTCCGGACGGTTCCTACATCAAGTTCGACGAGAACGCTGCAGTGCTCATCAAGGCTGACAGTGATCCCCGTGGAACCCGCATCTTCGGACCCGTCGGCCGTGAGCTGCGCGAGAAGAAGTTCATGAAGATCGTTTCGCTTGCCCCGGAGGTGCTGTGATGAAGGTGCACAAGGGTGACACCGTTCTGGTCATCGCCGGCAAGGACAAGGGCGCGAAGGGCAAGGTCATTCAGGCCTACCCCGCGACCGACAAGGTCCTCGTCGAAGGCGTGAACCGAATCAAGAAGCACACCGCGGTTTCCGCGAACGAGCGCGGAGCATCCTCCGGCGGCATCGTCACGCAGGAAGCCCCGATCCACGTTTCCAACGTTGCAGTCGTCGACTCGGACGGAAACCCCACCCGCGTGGGCTACCGCACCGACGAAGAGTCCGGCAAGCGCGTTCGGATTTCCCGGAAGAACGGGAAGGACATCTGACATGACCTCCACCGAAAACAAGGTCCAGCCGCGCCTCAAGGCACGCTACCGCGCTGAGATCAAGGACGCGCTCAACAGCGAGTTCGACTACTCGAACGTCATGCAGATCCCCGGCGTCGTCAAGGTTGTCGTCAACATGGGCGTCGGCGACGCTGCCCGTGACGCCAAGCTGATCAACGGCGCTGTCCATGACCTGTCGCTGATCACGGGCCAGAAGCCCGAGATCCGCAAGGCACGTAAGTCCATCGCGCAGTTCAAGCTCCGCGAAGGTATGCCCATCGGCGCACGCGTCACCCTCCGTGGCGACCGCATGTGGGAGTTCCTGGACCGCCTCGTGTCTGTCGCTCTGCCCCGTATCCGCGACTTCCGCGGTCTCTCGGGCAACCAGTTCGACGGCAACGGCAACTACACGTTCGGCCTCAACGAGCAGTCGATGTTCCACGAGATCGACGTGGACAAGATCGATCGCCCCCGCGGTATGGACATCACCGTCGTGACCACCGCAACCAACAACGAAGAAGGCCGTGCACTGCTCAAGCACCTCGGCTTCCCGTTCAAGGAGAACTGAGCGCATGGCTAAGAAGGCATTGGTCAACAAGGCCAACAAGAAGCCCAAGTTCGCGGTTCGCGCCTACACCCGCTGCCAGCGGTGCGGTCGCCCGCACTCGGTGTTCCGCAAGTTCGGCTTGTGCCGTATCTGCGTTCGCGAGATGGCTCACGCCGGCGAGCTTCCCGGAGTTCGCAAGAGCTCTTGGTGATCTGAGGCCCTCGGGCTTCGTCACACCACGCATGTGAATGGACGTGGGTTCCTTTGGAACCCACGTCCATTCGTGGTTTCCATCGAGTTGTGTATCGCGCCGATCCTGAAAAGAACTGTCCCGCTGCGACTCTGGTTGAAAGCAGTCATCGTTCGTCGATGTCGTTCTTCGGTCCCGAACGAACAGTTCAGATTTCGGGGTGCGTCGATACCTTCCCGATCGGCGACCTTCGGGTGGCGGTGGGGGAGCTGACGTGGCATCCCGGTGGACACCTGCGCCAAAGTTCCCTACACTAGAGCGGTTGCCGTGGCTGACGCATGCGTTCAGCTCGGTGCGGTAACTTACGCCGTCTGACACAAGTCGGACGGCCCAGCCGAATTGCTGGAGGCCCACGATCGGATTCGTCCGGTGTTGCATGGGAACCACAGCGAGAAAGGTGTCGAGGTCGACCTATGACCATGACTGACCCCATCGCAGACTTCTTGACGCGTCTGCGCAACGCCAACACGGCGTACCACGATGAGGTGAAGCTTCCCCACTCGAAGATCAAGGCGAACATCGCCGAGATCCTCAAGCGCGAGGGCTACATCTCCGATTTCCGTACCGAAGACGCAGAGGTCGGCAAGACCCTCATCGTCGATCTGAAGTACGGTCCCAGCCGCGAGCGTAGCCTCGCCGGCGTGCGTCGCGTTTCCAAGCCCGGTCTCCGGGTTTACGCGAAGTCCACCAACCTGCCCAAGGTCCTCGGAGGCCTCGGCGTGGCCATCATCTCCACGTCGTCCGGTCTGCTCACCGATCGCCAGGCGGCCAATCAAGGAGTAGGCGGGGAAGTCCTCGCCTACGTCTGGTAAGGGAGGCCACCACAATGTCGCGTATTGGAAAGATTCCGGTCACCGTCCCCGCGGGCGTTGACGTCACGATCAGCGGCCAGGATGTCACCGTCAAGGGTCCCAAGGGCACCCTCGCGCTGACCATCTCCGAGCCCATCGCAATCGAAAAGGCAGAGGACGGCTCGCTGAGCGTCACGCGCCCCGACGACGAGCGTCGTAGCCGCGCGCTGCACGGTCTGTCGCGGACCCTGGTTGCGAACATCATCACCGGTGTCACCGAGGGTTACACGAAGAAGATGGAGATCCACGGTGTTGGTTACCGTGTGGCACTGAAGGGCAAGGACCTCGAGTTCGCGCTCGGCTTCAGCCACCCGGTGCCGATCGAGGCTCCTGAAGGCATCACCTTCGTCGTCGAGTCGCCCACCCGGTTCTCGGTGTCCGGCATCGACAAGCAGAAGGTCGGGCAGATCTCGGCCAACATCCGTCGTCTCCGTCGTCCGGACCCGTACAAGGGTAAGGGCGTGCGTTACGAGGGTGAGCAGATCCGCCGCAAGGTCGGAAAGACGGGTAAGTGATATGAGCCAGACTGCAAACCAGAAAGCCAAGCGGATTCCGCTGGGCAAGGATGCGTCCACCAAGCGTCGTCTCTCGAAGACGCGTCGTCACTTCCGTCTCCGCAAGAAGGTCTCCGGCACGCCCGAGCGTCCCCGCTTGGTCGTCAACCGGTCCTCGCGCCACATCCACGTCCAGCTCGTGGACGACTTGGCCGGCCACACCCTGGCCTCCGCGTCGACCATCGAAGCAGACGTGCGCGTGGCAGAAGGCGACAAGAAGGCTGCGAGCGCGAAGGTCGGTCAGCTGATCGCCGAGCGCGCCAAGGCTGCCGGCGTGGAAGCAGTTGTCTTCGACCACGGCGGACACGGCTACCACGGTCGCATCGCGGCCCTGGCAGACGCGGCTCGCGAAGGCGGGTTGAAGTTCTGATGACCAACATTTTCAACGGAAGGACAGCCTGATGCCGGGACGTCAAAGGCGTGACGGCGGAAGCGGACCCGCCGGACAGAATGGCCCCAACAGCGGTGACAACAGCAACGCTCGTGGGGACAACCGTGGTGGCGGCCGTGACCGTCGCGACGGTGGCCGTGGCGGAAACGCTGCGGAGAAGTCACAGTTCATCGAGCGCGTTGTCACGATCAACCGCGTTTCCAAGGTCGTCAAGGGTGGTCGTCGCTTCAGCTTCACCGCTCTGGTGATCGTCGGAGACGGCAACGGACTGGTCGGCGTCGGCTACGGAAAGGCCAAGGAAGTTCCCGCGGCCATCCAGAAGGGTGTCGAGGAGGCTCGCAAGAGCTTCTTCCGTGTCCCGATGATCGCCAACACCATCACTCACCCCGTTCAGGGTGAGGCTGCTGCCGGCATCGTCATGCTTCGCCCGGCAAGCCCCGGTACCGGTGTTATCGCCGGTGGCGCTGTGCGCGCCGTGCTGGAGTGCGCTGGTATCGCGGACATCCTGTCGAAGTCGCTCGGTAGCGACAACGCCATCAACGTCGTGCATGCGACCGTTGCTGCGCTCAAGGGTCTGCAGCGTCCCGAGGAAGTTGCGGCTCGCCGCGGCCTCACCCTCGAAGAGGTTGCACCCGCCGGCATGCTTCGCGCTCGCGCACAGGCTGCTGGGAGTGTGAAGTAATGGCAGATCTCAAGGTCACTCAGATCAAGAGCATCATCGGGACCAAGCAGAACCAGAAGGATTCTCTGCGCACGCTCGGTCTCAAGGGCATCCGTCAGACCGTTGTTCGTGAGGACAACGCACAGAACCGCGGTCTGATCAACGTGGTGCGCCACCTCGTAACAGTTGAGGAGGTCTAACCATGACCATCAAACTGCACCACCTGCGCCCCGCTCCGGGATCCAAGTCCAACAAGATTCGTGTTGGACGCGGTGAGGGCGGCAAGCGTGGTAAGACCGCAGGTCGCGGTACCAAGGGCACCAAGGCACGTAACACCGTGCGCGTGGGCTTCGAGGGTGGACAGATGCCGCTTCACATGCGTCTGCCCAAGCTCAAGGGCTTCACGAACCCGTTCCGCACCGAGTACCAGGTCGTCAATGTCGGCGACATCGCCCGTCTGTTCCCCGAAGGTGGAGCAATCACGGTCGAGGATCTCGTTGCCAAGGGCGCAGTCCGCAAGAACCAGCTCGTCAAGGTTCTGGGCGACGGCGAACTGACAGTTGCCGTTCAGGTGACCGTCGACAAGTTCACCGGTTCCGCCAAGGAAAAGATTGCTGCTGCCGGTGGTTCCGCCACCGAGCTGTGAGTAATCACGCGTAGCTAGTCCGATGGCCGCAGCGCAGCGTTTGCTGCGCTGCGGCCATCGGCGTCTACCAGGTCTTGTCACAGATTGGTCGTGCATGCCTCGGATGGGCCAGTATTCTGGTCACCGAGTGGCAAATGTATCTTCGGCTTACCCGGTTTTCGTGGTCTGCCCGCTTAGTTCCCAAATGCTCACTGTTAGAGTTCAAAAGTTCGACAGGTCAAACGATCTGTCTCCCTACCGTCGTGCCAGGAGGATCTTTGCTTTCCGCCTTCGTCTCGGCCCTCAGGACCCCAGACCTGAGGCGGAAGATCCTCTTCACCCTCGGCTTGGTGGCTCTGTATCGGGTCGGCGCTCTCATTCCGTCCCCAGGTGTCGACTACGGCCGCGTGCGTCAGTGCATCGATATCGCCAACTCCGGTGACTCAGCAGGTATCTACTCGCTGATCAACCTGTTCTCCGGTGGCGCTCTGCTGCAGATGTCGATCTTTGCGATCGGCATCATGCCGTACATCACGGCAAGCATCATCGTGCAGCTGCTGACCGTGGTGATCCCGAAGTTCGAGGAACTTCGAAAAGAAGGCCAGTCCGGTCAGGCCAAGATGACGCAGTACACGCGATACCTGTCCATCGCTCTGGCAATCTTGCAGTCGACCGGCATCGTCGCTCTTGCGGCACGCGGACAGTTGCTCCAGGGCTGTGACGACATCATCGCCGACAAGTCGATCTTCGGTCTTGCCATCATCGTGCTGGTCATGACTGCCGGTGCTGCCATGGTCATGTGGTTCGGCGAGGTCATCACCGAACGCGGCGCCGGCAACGGTATGTCGCTCCTCATCTTCGCCGGTATCGCATCGCGTATCCCGAGCGAGGGCAAGTCGATTCTCGACAGCCGCGGTCCACTGGTCTTCGCCTTCGTCTGCCTCGCAGCGCTGTTGATCATCGCCGGTGTCGTCTTCGTCGAGCAGGGTCAGCGCCGGATCCCGGTTCAGTACGCAAAGCGGATGGTCGGACGCAAGATGTACGGCGGATCCTCGACGTACCTGCCTCTGAAGGTGAACCAGGCCGGCGTCATCCCGGTGATCTTCGCGTCTTCACTGCTGTACCTCCCGAACTTGATCGCACAGCTGACTTCGGCCAGTACAGCGGTCGACCCCAGTTGGTGGCAGCGCCTCATCAACACCTACCTGGTGAACCCGGCCAACCCGGTGTACATCGCGATCTACTTCGGCCTGATCGTCTTCTTCACGTACTTCTACGTCGCCATCACCTTCAATCCCGAAGAGCGCGCCGACGAGATGAAGAAGTTCGGCGGCTTCATCCCCGGTATCCGACCAGGTCAGCCGACCGCGGACTACCTCAACTACGTGCTGAGTCGCATCACCCTTCCGGGTGCGATTTACCTCGGCACCATTGCTGTTCTGCCCAACCTGTTCCTCGACATCGGGAATGGCGGCGGCGCGCAGAACCTGCCGTTCGGTGGCACCGCGGTGCTGATCATGGTCAGCGTCGGCCTGGACACCGTGAAGCAGATCGAGAGTCAGCTAATGCAGCGTAACTATGAAGGGTTCCTCAAGTGAGACTTGTCCTCCTTGGTCCTCCCGGTGCCGGCAAGGGCACCCAGGCCGCTATCTTGTCCGAGAAGTTCGGCGTTCCCCATATCTCCACGGGTGATCTCTTCCGCGCGAACATCGGTCAGGCCACCGCTCTCGGTGTGGAAGCAAAGAAGTACATCGACGCCGGCGAACTCGTACCGAGTTCGATCACCAACGACATGGTGAAGGCTCGCGTCGCAGAACCGGACGCAGCAAACGGTTTCCTTCTCGACGGATTTCCGCGCTCGGTCGAACAGGCTCAGGCACTCGAGGGAATCTTGAAGGATCTCGACACCAAGCTCGACGGTGTCCTCTCTTTTGTTGTCGACGAGGACATCGTGGTCGAGCGCATGCTCGCCCGCGGTCGTGCAGACGACACCGAGGACGTCATTCGCAACCGACTCCGGGTCTACCGCGACGAGACGTCACCGCTGTTCGATTACTACAAGGACAGCATCGTCTCCGTCGACGCGATCGGCGAGGTCGAAGAGGTCAACGCACGCGCCCTGGCAGCGTTGGGTAAGTAATGGTCTTCGGGCGTAAACGCAAGGTTGTTCCGTTCCGCTCCGCGGGCGAACTCGACGCGATGGCTGCTGCCGGTGCGATCGTGGGTTCGGCGCTGGTGGCGGTGCGCGCTGCGGCAAAGCCCGGTGTCAGCACTTTGGAATTGAACGCGGTCGCAGAATCGGTCATTCGTGACGCCGGCGCCGTGCCCTCGTTCCTCGGGTACCACGGCTTCACCGGTTCGATCTGCTCTTCGGTCAACGATCGCGTCGTTCACGGGATCCCTTCAGCTCAGGACATCCTGGCTGAAGGCGACCTCGTTTCCATCGACTGTGGCGCGATCCTCGACGGTTGGCACGGTGACTCTGCCTGGACGTTCGGAGTCGGTGAGATCAGCGTCGCCGATCAGGAACTCAGCGAAGCCACTCGGCTTTCGATGGAAGCCGGGATCGCGGCGATGATCGCCGGTAACCGTCTGACGGATGTTTCGCACGCGATCGAGGTCGGTACTCATGCCGCCGAGAAGTTGCACGGTCGTTCCTACGGCATCGTCGACGGATACGGTGGACACGGAATCGGTCGGGAAATGCACATGGATCCGTTCCTCGCCAATGAAGGTGCCCCGGGTAAGGGTCCTGAACTGGTTGTCGGATCGTGCCTCGCGATCGAGCCGATGCTCACGCTCGGCACCACCGACACGGTGATTCTCGACGACGACTGGACCGTTGTGACGACCGACGGGTCCCGTGCGGCGCACTGGGAACACACTGTCGCTGTGACCGAGGACGGTCCGCGGATTCTGACACTCCGGCCGGAGTAGTTGACGCCGTTGCTGACAAGTGTTGGCAGCGAGCATGATTCACGTTCGAGAAGTCCCAGCCTCATGTCGAGGCTGGGACTTTTTCGATGGGGGAGCGGTGTGCGTCGTCACCCTGACCGGAGGCGCATTTGGCCTGGTCGTTTACATCGCGTAACATGGCTAGGCGGTGCGCTATGCGCGTCGATAGTTCGTGTGCCTACGCCCGGATCGCTCCGGGATCGGGCCCCCGAAGTGCCGACGATCTTTCCATTGCGTGCCAATGTAACGGAAGCCGATGCACGAAGCATGCCAAACCAAACGGATCGCGGAGGATATGGCTAAGAAAGACGGGGCCATCGAGGTCGAAGGACGAGTAGTCGAGCCGCTGCCCAATGCGATGTTCCGCATTGAGCTCGAGAATGGCCACAAGGTCCTCGCCCACATCAGCGGAAAGATGCGTCAGCACTACATTCGCATCCTCCCGGAAGATCGCGTTGTCGTGGAGCTCTCGCCCTACGATTTGTCGCGCGGACGCATCGTTTACCGCTACAAGTAACGAACTTCCCGGACCTGACCTGGGTCAGGGAGAAGTATGTCTGCCGCGGTTCATCGCGGCGGGCTGCGACAAAACAGGAGATCAGAAGACGTGAAGGTTCAGCCGAGCGTCAAGAAGATCTGCGAGAAGTGCAAAGTGATTCGCCGTAACGGTCGAGTCATGGTGATCTGCGAGAACCTGCGTCACAAGCAGCGTCAGGGCTAGATCTAGCTTTTCGAAGATCTGCTTGGCAACAAGCAAAGAAGACCTCCCAGTACCAGCCATTGTTGACGAGACCCCACGCGATCGTTCACCGATCGCCAAGGTCGGACAATGGTTCACCCCCGGCACGGAGGCCGGGGCCCCACTGAGTTAGTTGATGAGATCATCTGCGCCTTCGGGCGTCGGTACTCGGCAAGAGGCACAGGGGAAGGGCTGGGAGCAGACCTCCGCACACCGATAAGGAAATGCCACCATGGCACGTCTCTCTGGTGTTGATCTTCCTCGCGAAAAGCGTATGGAGATCGCACTGACATACATCTACGGCATCGGCCGTACCCGCTCCAAGGAAATCCTTGACGCCACCGGCGTCAGCCCGGATCTCCGGAGCAAGGACCTCTCGGACGAGGACCTGGCAAAGCTCCGCGAGTACATCGAGGAGTCGCTCAAGGTCGAGGGTGACCTTCGCCGCGAGGTTCAGGCCGACATCCGTCGCAAGATCGAGATCGGCTGCTACCAGGGCCTGCGCCACCGTCGTGGTCTGCCCGTGCGTGGTCAGCGCACCAAGACCAACGCCCGTACCCGTAAGGGTCCGAAGCGCACCATTGCCGGCAAGAAGAAGGCGAAGTAATGCCCCCGAAGTCACGTAGCACCGGTCCGAAGAAGACCCAGAAGACGCGTCGCAGGGATAAGAAGAACATCCCGCACGGCGCCGCTCACATCAAGAGCACCTTCAACAACACCATCGTGTCCATCACGGACCCCGCCGGAAATGTCATTTCCTGGGCGTCTTCGGGACACGTCGGCTTCAAGGGTTCGCGTAAGTCGACTCCCTTCGCCGCTCAGCTTGCTGCTGAGAGCGCTGCCCGTAAGGCGCAGGAGCACGGTGTCAAGAAGGTTGACGTCTTCGTCAAGGGACCGGGATCCGGTCGCGAGACCGCAATCCGTTCCCTCCAGGCTGCTGGCCTCGAGGTCGGCACCATTTCCGATGTAACCCCCCAGCCGCACAACGGCTGCCGTCCGCCCAAGCGGCGTCGGGTATAGCGGGAAGGATAGGTAGAAGAAAATGGCACGTTATACCGGACCCATCACCCGCAAGTCGCGTCGTCTGCGCGTCGACCTCGTTGGAGGCGACCAGGCATTCGAGCGCCGCCCGTACCCGCCCGGACAGCACGGCCGCGCGCGTATCAAGGAGAGCGAGTACCTGCTCCAGCTGCAGGAGAAGCAGAAGGCTCGCTTCACCTACGGCGTCATGGAGAAGCAGTTCCGCCTGTACTACAAGGAGGCGAACAACCGCCCCGGCAAGACCGGCGAGAACCTGCTTCGCATCCTCGAGTCGCGTCTCGACAACGTCGTGTACCGCGCAGGCCTCGCTCGCACGCGCCGTCAGGCACGTCAGCTGGTCACGCACGGTCACCTTCTCGTGAACAACAAGAAGGTCGACATCCCGAGCTACCGCGTCTCGCAGTACGACATCATCGATGTCAAGGAGAAGTCGCTCTCCACGCTTCCGTTCCAGGTTGCGCGTGAGACCGTCGGCGATCGCCCGGTTCCCGGGTGGCTGCAGGTTGTCGGCTCGCGTCTGCGGATCCTGGTTCACCAGCTTCCCGAGCGCGCGCAGATCGACATCGCTCTGCAGGAACAGCTCATCGTCGAGTACTACTCGAAGTAAGGCGCTTCGCACCCCGTGAGTGGTTGAGGAGTCTCCGGACTCCTCAACCACTCACAGGGCCGCAGGCCCTTTCCCATCGTGGGCGTCAAATAGTGGACGTCCGTACAGGAGGAAATACCAATGCTCATTTCTCAGCGACCCACGCTGACCGAAGAGGTCATCGCTGATAACCGCTCGAAGTTCGTCATCGAGCCCCTGGAGCCAGGTTTCGGGTACACGCTCGGCAATTCGCTGCGCCGCACGCTGCTCTCGTCGATCCCCGGCGCTGCTGTCACCAGCATCCGTATCGACGGCGTTCTCCACGAGTTCACCACCGTCCCGGGAGTGAAGGAAGATGTCACCGACATCATCCTGAACCTCAAGGGCCTCGTCGTGAACTCCGAAGAGGACGAGCCGGTCACCATGTACGTCCGCAAGCAGGGCCCCGGCGCTGTTACTGCAGGCGACATCGTGCCCCCGGCAGGCGTCACCGTGAACAACCCTGATCTGCACATCGCCACCCTGAACGACAAGGGAAAGCTGGAGATCGAGCTCGTTGTCGAGCGCGGTCGTGGCTACGTCCCCGCCGTCCAGAACAAGGCGTCCGGCGCAGAGATCGGCCGTATCCCGGTCGACTCGATCTACTCGCCGGTGCTCAAGGTCACCTACAAGGTGGAGGCCACTCGCGTCGAACAGCGCACCGACTTCGATCGGCTCGTTCTCGACGTGGAAACGAAGAACTCCATCACCGCACGGGACGCGCTCGCTTCGGCGGGCAAGACCCTGGTTGAGCTCTTCGGCCTGGCCCGTGAGCTGAACGTCGAAGCAGAAGGAATCGAGATCGGACCCTCGCCCGCCGAGGCCGATCACATCGCTTCCTTCGGACTCCCCATCGAGGATCTGGACCTCACGGTCCGCTCCTACAACTGCCTCAAGCGCGAAGGTGTTCACACCGTCGGTGAGCTTGTCGGCCGTACCGAGTCCGATCTGCTCGACATCCGCAACTTCGGACAGAAGTCCATCGACGAGGTCAAGGTCAAGCTGCATTCGCTCGGCCTGTCCCTCAAGGACAGCCCCGCATCCTTCGATCCCACCACCGTTGCCGGCTACGACGCCGCCACCGGAACGTGGAGTGACACTGATGCCGGTTCCTTCGGCGATGCCGAAGGTACCGAGGACTACGCCGAGACCGAACAGCTGTAGCAGCTCAGGTCCTTTACTAGGAGATCATCATGCCCAAGCCCAAGAAGGGTGCCCGCTTCGGCGGGTCGGCTTCCCACCAGAAGGCGATTTTCGCCAATCTGGCTACCGCGCTCTTCGAGCACGGTCGCATCACCACCACCGAGTCCAAGGCCAAGGCACTGCGCCCCTACGCCGAGAAGCTCGTCACGCACGCGAAGGCCGGCACGCTGGCTCACCGTCGTGAGGTGCTGAAGGTCATCCGCAACAAGGATGTCGTTCACACCCTGTTCGCCGAGATCGGCCCGTTCTACGCGGACCGTAACGGTGGATACACCCGCATCATCAAGACGATCCCCCGCAAGGGCGACAACGCTCCGATGGCAATCATCGAGCTCGTCAAGGAAAAGACCGTCACCTCCGAGGCTGACCGCGCTCGTCGCGTCAAGTCCTCGCAGGAAGCTCCCGCCGCAGAGAACGTCGTCGAGGCCGTAGAGGCCGACGCGACCGAGGCTGAGGTCGAGAACGCTGACGCAGTCGTCGAGGCTATCGAGGACGAGACCGCAACTGCGGCCGACGCTCCCGAGGCCGAAGAGGCCAAGAAGGACTAGTCTCCCTTGGTTTCGGCACACGCTGAATCGAACGAGCCCGCCGCCCCCATCGGGGACGGCGGGCTCGTTCGATTGCGGCTGGACATCTCCTACGACGGCACCGACTTCTCGGGCTGGGCCCGTCAAACCGATCTGCGCACCGTGTGCGGTCAGATCGAAGACAAGTTGGGAACGGTACTACGGCAACCGGTTCAGCTGACTGTTGCCGGTCGAACCGACGCCGGTGTCCACGCCACCGGACAGGTAGCGCACGTGGACGTCCCGGGCGAGTTGCTCCCCGACGATCCGTCGCGACTCGTGCGCAGACTTGCACGCTTCCTGCCCAAGGACGTTCGGGTCAAACAGATCTCGGTGGTTCCGGGTGACTTCGACGCACGCTTCTCGGCGATGCGACGCTACTACGAGTATCGGGTGACCAACGCGGCATTCGGAGCGGAACCCCTACGCGCGCGCGATACGGTGTCGTACCCCAAACCACTCGATCTCACAGCGATGCAAGACGCGTCGAATCGGCTTCTGGGCCTGCACAACTTCGCGGCATTCTGCAAGCGTCGAGAAGGCGCTACGACGGTGCGGGAGCTGCAACGCTTCGACTGGGCGCAGGAGGGCACGGTGTTCACGGCGTACGTGAATGCCGATGCGTTCTGCTGGTCGATGGTCCGGAGTCTTGTCGGGGCAGTCCTCTCAGTCGGTGAGGGACGCCGCACCGCCGACTGGGTGGCAGGTTTGCTCGACGAAACGTCGCGGTCGAGTTCGATCCTCGTTGCGCCGGCGCACGGACTTTCGTTGGTTCGCGTGGACTACCCCGACTACTCGGAACTGGCTGCCCGCAACGCGATTACCCGTGAAACCCGCGAGATTCCGTCTTCGGGCGGGTGCTGCGGGGACTGACCGCCTTGATACAAAATGCCCTCCCACTCTGCGTGGGAGGGCATTTCATGTAGACGACTATCCCGCCAGTTGACGCGCGATGACCAGACGCTGAATCTGATTGGTGCCCTCGAAGATCTGCGTGATCTTGGCCTCGCGCATGTAGCGCTCGACGGGGAAGTCCTGGGTGTAGCCATACCCGCCGAACACTTGAACGGCGTCGGTGGTGACCTTCATTGCTGCGTCGGTGGCAACGAGCTTGGCGACGCTGGCGTTGCGCGAGTACGGAACTCCGGCGTCGCGGCGGCGGGCTGCATCGAGGTATGTGGCTCGAGCGGAGTCAACTGCGGCCGCCATGTCCGCGAGCACGAATCCGAGGCCCTGGTGATCGATGATCCGCTTGCCGAATGCCTTGCGCTCCTTCGCGTAGGCGACCGCGTCGTCGAGCGCGCCCTGAGCGATTCCGACGGCAACAGCAGCGATTCCGAGTCGGCCGGAGTCGAGCGCGCTGAAGGCGATCGGCAATCCCTGGCCGCGCTGACCGATCAACCGCTCGTCAGGGACGAAGGCGTCGTCGTAATTCGCGGATGCAGTGGGGACCGCGCGCAGTCCCATCTTCTCCTCGGGCTTGCCGAAGCTGAGGCCTTCGGTGTCCTTGTCCACCAGGAGGCAGGAGATGCCGCGAGAGCCGTCGTCACTGGTGCGGGCGAAGAGGTTGTAGAAGTCTGCCTTGCCGCCGTTGGTGATCCAGGCCTTCGAGCCGTTGATGCGATAGCCACCGTCGGTGGCCGTCGCCTTGCACGACAATGCGGCGGCGTCGGATCCGGCCTGCGCTTCGGAAAGACTGTACGCGCCGATGGTGTTGCCGCCCAGCATGTCCGGCAGCCAGCGGGTCTTCTGTTCGTCGGTGCCGAAGGTGAACAGTGGGAAGCACGAGAGGCTGTGTACGCTCACCGCCACTGCAACCGCTGCCCAGCGCGAGGCGATCTCTTCGAGGACTTGGAGGTACACCTCGTACGGCTGATCGCCGCCACCGAATTCCTCGGGATACGGAAGGCTCAGCAGGCCTGCCTGTCCGAGTGCGGGGAACACGCCTTCGGGATACTTCTCGGCCTTCTCGTATTCGTTGACCTTGGGCGCGAGTACCTTGTCCGCGACATCACGCGTCAGTTCGATGAGATCGCGAGCTTCTTGGCTGGGCATCAGGCGTTCGACGGGCACGGTCGGCTCCTAGCTAGGTAGTAGTACTGAGAACGATACTGCAGTACTGTCTTGCGTATGGCAAGGCTGGTTCACAAGACGACTGCGCGCAGGGCAGAGTTGTTCGATCAATTGGTCGAACTGTTCTTGAGCGAGGGTTTCGCCCACCTCACGCTCGACGAGATCTCAGCTCGTCTGCACTGCTCCAAGAGCACCTTGTACACCGTGGCGGCCGGCAAAGAGGATCTGGTGCGGGCTGTGACGGTGCACTTCTTCCGTGCGGCGACCGATGCGGTGGAGAGTGCCGTCGCTGCCGAAGCGGCACCGACTCGTCGAGTCGCGGTGTATCTCGAAGCAGTCGGTGATCAACTGACCGCGGCGTCCCGTCAATTCATGGAAGACCTGGCTGAATCGGTGTCGGCGAGTCAGGTTTACGAGAAGAACACGTCGATCGCCGCGGATCGTGTGCGAGCGCTCATCGTCGAGGGAGTGGATTCGGGCGCATTCCGGCGGGTACACGCGTCATTTGTCGCTGATGCGGCCGCAGCGACAATGGTTCGGATCCAGCAACGCGCGGTCTATCGGGCTACCGGGTTGGACGATGCCAGCGCGTATCGGGAACTGGCCGCACTCATCACGGACGGGATCACTGCGTGACGAGTCGCTAGCATCGACGTTCATGGCACCTTTGAAGGTCGAAGTCATCGTAGGTTCGGTCCGCGAGGGGCGAATAGGACGAGCAGTGGCGGATTGGTTTGTCGAGCGCGCAACCGCGAACCCGTCGTGGAACGTATCGGTGATCGACCTCAGAGAGCTGTCGTTGCCCCAGGATTTCTCGGATTCACCTGCCACGGAGGTTTTCCGCCAGCGAATCGGACGAGCCGACGCTGTTGTTGCTGTGACCTCCGAATACAACCACGGGTACCCGGCTGCCCTCAAGACCGCATTCGATTCCGTGAAACACGAGTGGCGTGCCAAGCCGATCGGATTCGTGTCCTACGGCGGGATTTCAGGTGGTGTTCGGGCCGTCGAACAACTGAGGCAGGTAGTGGCGGAGCTGCACATGGTCTCGGTGCGTCAAAGCGTGACCATTCACCGGGTACGCAAGCAGTTCGGACACGAGCCGTACGGCGTCGATTCGATCGCGATCGATGCCAGCGAGAAGATGATTCGTGAATTGCATTGGTGGGGGAGTGGATTGCGGATGCAGCGTGCGAGTGATCCCTATCCTGGCTGATCTTGGACATACGCGATCACGCCGTCTGGTGAGCGTCGCCGGCTCGAGGACGGCCGATGAACGAGGTCTCGGAAGCAATGGTTACCAGAGTCAGTTCGACGCGCGTGCGGCCGGTTTCGACTGTGATCTTGTCACCGAGTGCGAATGGCTGGACTATCGAGATTTCAGGGTCGATCCGAGGCCATTGGCGTGGATGTCCGTACACGTAGATCGCGGTCACGCCGGCACGCGGCGGTAACCCCTCGACTCCGTCGAACACGACAGTGTTGAAAGCGCCCTCGAGCCCACCACCCTGCCCGGACACGCGGAGTCGGTCAGGCACTCCCATGGAGTCGGTGAGCGCGGTCCATGCTTCCGGTCGATCGGTGTGGATGAGTACCAGTGCGCCGGTCGCGATGGCTCGAAAGATCAATTGCTGAGCCAGATAGAGTTCGCCGGCGACAAAAACGGTGTTGACGCCTGGCCCCGAAATTCTGGCCGCGACACCGTGCCCGTTTCGGTCCGAGCCGATGAGCTGGCCGCACCCGGCAAGAGGTAGAGCGAGTGAGTCGAGTGTGCCCCCGTCCATGCGAATGTGCGGCGTGATGCGGTCCAGCGCGGCCAATGCGGTTGGCAGGTTGGTCAGCAATCCGTCGCGCTGGCGCCCACGAAGCGAGACCAAACCGGCCAGCGGTGCGTTCTCAGGTGGATTGCGCGTGGTGAAGCGACATGTCGCACTGACCTTCGCCTCTCCGCGTTCGCCCGTGGGGCGCAACCGAATTGTCACGGACGTCCCGACCGTTGCCACTGCCCATACTCGGGTCAGGGTCGAGGTGGTGATGAAACGGGGTTCGATTCCGTATCCGACGTTGGACACACCAGGCAAGGGGGTACTTCGCCACGTTTCGGTGACCTCGTGGCTGGCGACTCCTCTTGCGACCTGGGCAGTGGACGACGCGATCTCCGGTGCGGTGAGGATCCGCGCCTTGCATCCCGCTGAATCGAGCACCCGGATGACACGATTGGCGGCAACAGCGATCGCGCGGCCCGCGCCCTGTTCGCCCCCGCCTCGGCGTTCGACTGCTGCACGACCCTCCAAAGCGTCGAAACGTAGTGCAAGCCAAACACTTCTGGTGGCGGTGGCTGGTAGTGGCCCGATGAGACGTTCGTAGACTTCGGTGGCCGGCGTTCCTGATGCGGCGCGGTATCCATGACTGACAATGTCGATGCCGGTGAGTGAGATGTCGTGCTGATACAGACAATTGACCAGGGCTGCCGTGGGCAGAAGGTGGGAAGCGTCGAATGAATGGCGCCCGATCCTGGTCAGGTAGTCGCGTGGGGGAGCGATCTCGACGACAGCGACGAGTGAAGATCCGTCCACTCGGAGCCCGATCGACTGTTCGGAGGGAGTGTGAAAACTGACGATCGTGCTGCCGTCGGCGTCCTTGCGGCGCAAATAGCGAAAGTACTTGACAATCCAGGACATTACCGACCAACCGCCCACATGGAGGAGCATTGATCCGGCAACCACACAACCGATTGCCAGCGCCCAGAGCCAATCCAGCCCACTGGCCATCGCGATTCCGCCTGCACTGATTCCGAGAATCTGTGCCGACACGAATTCGTGCGTCGAAATCCTGTGTGACGACGGCCAATGCTTCAACCGCGATCGGTCCACGGTTCCTCCCCGATACCTGACCTGCGAACTACCCGAAAATTTCCGCCCCAGCCAAACTGTACTGTGTCTTCGCAAGGGGATGTAAGGCACGGGGGGAATGATGGCTGCAACACCTACCACGCGCTGGCAGGTCAATGGGTACCGATTCTTGGTCAGGCGGATGGAACATGCGCTGGTCAGACGAGACGTGCGGATGCTTCACGATCCGATGCGGTCACAGTCCCGCGCCTTCACCGTCGGAATAGTCCTCGCTGCACTGGGATTGGCGGGTTGCGCGGTACTTGCTCTGTTTCGGCCACAGGACAAGATCGGCGATGCAGAAATCGTTGTTGCAAAGGAATCTGGCGCAATGTTCGTCGCCATGGAGGGTACTTTTCGCCCTGTGCTGAACTTGGCCTCCGCCCGACTGATTCTGGGTTCGCCAGTAAAACCGGCAATAGTCAAGGCGTCTGAGGTCGAGGCGAAACCGAGGGGCGCGCTCGTCGGCATTCCCGGCGCACCGTCCGCGCTGCCGGAATCAGCCGACCCGAGCAACGCCTTGTGGACGGTATGCGATTCCGTCGGATCCGACGGGAGAAAATCGTTGACGACTTCGGTCCTGGTCGGCTCGTCCAATGTCGGTGAAAACACGACATATCTGACGAGGGACCGTGCATTCCTGGTGAAGTCGGGTTCCGATCACTTTCTCGTCTACGACGGGAAGCGAGCGGAAATCGATGTGGACAATCCGGCGATCATGCGGGCTTTGGGGCTGGAGGGAGCACAGGCGCGACCGATCAGTGCCGGATTTCTCAATTCGATCCCCGAAGTTCCGCGCATCGAGGCTCCGCGAATCCGCGAACTGGGATCAGCGCCCCGGTTCCCGCTACAGAACAAGACTGTCGGCTCCGTCGTTCAGGTTTCGGTGGGCGCGGACCTGCAGTACTACGTGGTGCTCGAGAACGGTATCCAGAAGGTCGGTGCGGCGCTCGCCCAACTGATCTACTTCTCGGATTCGCAGGGCGCCACCGGGATCGCGAGCGTCACCCCTGATGCCATCAGTCGTATTCCTTCGGTGAGGGAACTGGCCGTCGACTCGTTGCCGCAGGTGGTTCCGGAGATCGTCGATGATCATGGCGCACCTGTCGGCTGTCTGGAATGGGCTCCCTCGCCTGCAGTCGAGCGCGGCGAAAGTAGTTCTGCAACATTGAAACTCGTCGCTGGATTGCAGGTTCCGATCCCGGCGGGTGGCAAGTTGGTGTCCTTGGCGCAGGCGGACGGATCGGGCGACAATCTCGACAGCGTCCACGTCGAACAGGGCTTCGGTGGGTTTGTTCAAGCGACCGGAATCGAGACGAACAGCACCAGGCACGACGGAGTGTTCTACGTAGCGGATACCGGTGTGAAATACGGAGTACCGGACGAAACCTCCGCTCGCGCGCTCGGATTGACGCGAACGCCTGATCGCGCGCCTTGGCAGATACTCGATCTACTTGCATCAGGTCCGGCGCTCGAGAAGAGGAATGCACTGATAGCTCACGACGGAGTCGCCCCCGATTCAACGCCGGCCGCTCCAGTGAACTGAACACCGTTGACGGTTCAGAGATCGACGTCCCGTCGTTCGGGAAGTCTCCGACGAATTACTCGACGAATGGGCATCGACGCCAACAGCGTCAGTAGGGCTAGGGTGCCGACCGTTCCGGCTCCGACGAGTGCCGCGTCGCGAGATCGGTTGTCGGGGGTCGGCGGCGTGGGTAGGGGATCGATCGTTACCGACTGATGATTGACCTTGACGCGTTCACCCGGTGCCAATTCGCCCGTTACCGCGGCGAGTGGATCGATGACGCCGTGACCGACGTAGGGATTCCAACCCTGCGCCGGGGCGTGGGCGGTGGCTTCGATACGTTGAATGACCTGAAGTGCAGTCAGTTCCGGGTGAACCGACCGGACCAGCGCGGCGGTTGCCGCGACATAGGGCGCAGCGAAACTGGTCCCGTTGAACGACTGTACGGCGCCGTCGGAGCCGTAGACTCCGTTGGTCAGACCAGGCGACGTCGGGTGAAGTGAGATGATTCCGGTGCCGGGCGCCGCAACGTCGACCCATGGACCGCCGAGGCTGAAGGAGCTGGCGGTGCCATTGGGGTCGACCGACCCGACGGTGAGGACATAGTCGTCGTACCAGGCAGGACTGGCAATCGTCGTAACCGAGTTCCATGGATCGGCTTGTGGATCGAGGGGATCCGGCGGTGGATTCTGGTTCTTGCAACCTCCGGATCCGATATTCCCTGCAGCAGCGACGACTACGGCGTTCTTCGCGATCGTGGCGTATTCGATTGCAGCGCCCAGTCGTTGGTCGTTGATCCCGTCCCCGGCAGGCTTGCAAGCGACCTCGGAGATATTGATAACGCTTGCACCCAAGTCAGCAGCGTGACGTACGGCCAGTGCCATGGTGTCGACGTTTCCGTAGCCAGACGAATTCTCGGCTACGGCAGGGTCTTCGCGTTGGCCGGCCACCGAGAAAGCTGCACTGGACTGCCTGATCGAGATGATCTGTGCGTCCGGCGCAGCTCCGGAAAATCCGGAACCGTCGACCTGCTCGGCGGCGATGAGACCGGCGACGACTGTTCCGTGTGAGTCACAATCGTCGGTGCCGTCGGAGGTCCCGACATAGTCACCGCCGCCTTCGAGGGCCGGTAGCCGGGGATGTCTGCTGACGCCGGTGTCGATGACAGCAATTCGCTGCCCTGCCCCTCGGGTGATCGACCACACCGAATCGAATCCCAGATCCTGTTGAGAACGTGGAATATCCGCGCCGTCACCACCCGCTACGGCGGGGACGCACAGGGTTCGTTGTTCGGTGGGTTGGGGAGGCGCGGGTGGACCGTCCTCCGGCAGCATTGCAGGATCGATGGGGGAAGGAACCGCACTCGATGCGCCACCCGCCCCGGCGAGGACTGTTAAGACAACGATCACGAGTGCGGCACAGATGTTCGTCGCGCGTCGAATCACCATCGAGATCCGATCGCTCAGAGACCGCGCATGAGCGCGAAGAGCCCACTGACCCAGCAGATCAGCGGAACGATTGCTGCAATCGCAGCGAGGTCCAACAGTTCGGCCGCGCGTCGCATCACGGGGCTGAATGTGTTCTGGGGGGCGAGGATTCCCAGAATCAGTGACAGGAGGAGAACAGTCATCGTGATGGCGAAGACGACCAATGCATGGTCGCGATGGGTCCATGCCATGCCGCCCAGGAGAACGAGAATCACCGAGATGCCTGCCGCGATGAGTGGGACCGCCTGATGTGCGCCCGCGTAGGTGCGCCCGCGAAACATCAGCACGACGGCCGTCGCGAATGCGAGAGCAAGGTTCGGCCAGACGATTCCCTGACCGGGCCAGGACCACGCGAGCGCGACTGCGGCAGTGAGCGCGACCACTGACGTGGCCACGATCAGTCCGGTCAGGTAGCTACGAGCCCGCCCTGCCCTTTCAGTCAACTCGGTCAGCCCGGGCAGTTCGGGCTCGGGCAGTCCGTCGCGATCGTCGTCGAGGGGATTACTCGGCGTCGGAACCGGGGGAAGCGGTAATCGCGCGAACAGCATCGACAGTCGAGCGGTGAACGTGAGAACGATCAATGCTGCGGCAATCACCGCGCTGCTGACGGTTGCGGTGCGCGCCTCGGGAAGCGTCGTCGCGACGGCGAAGGTGCCCACCGCAGCAAGGAGGACGACGAGAAGTGCGGTGAAGACGGCTAATCCGGCACCGCACAAACGGAGGCAGATCAGACTCACCGCGGCTGCGAATGCCGAACCGAGAAGGAGATGAGCAGAAAGAACAGTGCCGGGTACGCAGAGTGCGCCGGAGACGAACGCCAGTGGCACCGCTGTGCATCCGAGCGTGATGGAGCTTGCAGTGTCTCCGTACACCCGCGCTGCCACGACGGCGGCGACGGTGAGCACCAAAGACGTCACTCCACCGCAGACAGCGCCGATCAGACCTGCATCGCCGAGGACCAGGGCGAGGGCCGCGACGAGCGCAGCGACGAGGGCGGCGGACGAGCCGACAATGCGCGCGGTGATCGGAGTCCACCGTCGGTAGATGTCTGCTTCCGTCGCCGCGACGGTGTACATGATGTCGTCGAAGAGTGGGGGCGGGGCAGCGGTGTCCGCGGCCTCGAGTACGAGCAATTCCCCATCGCGGATTCCATGCTCGTGCAGCGACAGCGTCGGTGCCAGCGGTGCCCTGCCGACTTTCGACAGAGTCCAGTCGACGGGCTCGAATTGTTCGGCGCTGTGGTCGAACTCGTTGAAATTGCTGTGGTTGACAATTGTGTCCACAATGCCCGGAATGACCACCGCGAGTGGAACACGAAGAGGCACCGCAAGATCCACCTGCGAATGGGCTGAAAGTACCGTCAACCTGCACAGTTCGGCAGAATGGGTCGCGCGTCGTCCGTTTGCGGTGTGCGCAGCGCTGGTTTCAGTGGTGCTGGTCAAGATCTGTCCCCTCCCATGACGCGATTCCCCTGTCACGTCACCCCAGTTCACCCGAACAATACGACATGAACTGTGCGCCTGTGTCGGCGACAGCGCAGACAACAGGTGGCACCGACCCGAGTGTCGGTGTTGTGATCTACTCTCTTGCAATTGCGTGACTACGCCTTGGGGGGCGGGCCGGCGGTAGTCGGACGAGGCGCGTGGCGGCAACAGCTGCAGCACCGATGGGGGTGGGTGAATTGAGCACTGTCAGATTTGCGCGTCGAGCGCGCCGTGAATCGCCGCGTACACCGGGCGGCGAGGTGACGCTTCAGGCCCCACCGGAGATTCCTCGCGTCACGCCGGGAAACCTACTGACCAAACTACTTCCGGTGATCATGGTGGTTGCCATGATCGGCATGGTGGCGCTGATGTTCTCTTCCGGCATGGCGCGCAATCCGATGTCTCTGCTGTTTCCGGTCATGATGATGGTGTCGATGCTCGGGATGCTCGCCGGGGGCGGTCGTAGCGGTGGGGCACGAGCGTCCGAAGCGAACGAGGACCGCAAGGACTACCTGCGGTACCTGGATCAGATGCGCAGCGATGTTGCTGCGACGTCTGGTGCGCAGCGTGCTGCTCTCGAGTGGAGCAATCCCGAGCCGTCGCAGCTTTGGACACTGGCCGGGACTGTGCGGATGTGGGAACGTCAGATCACCGACTCGGACTACTGCCACGTTCGGGTCGGTCTGGGTACACAGCGATTGGCCACCAGGCTTGTATCTCCGGAGACGGGGCCGGTCGAGGATCTCGAACCCGTCGCTGCTGTCTCACTTCGGCGATTCGTCCGTGCGCATTCGGTTGTAAAAGACCTGCCGACCGCCGTCTCGCTTCGCGGATTTGCTGCGATGTCCATTGAGGGGCAGAGGGATTCCGCTCGAGCGCTCGTCCGCTCGATGTTGATGCAGCTGTGCACTTTTCACGGTCCGGACACCGTCCAAGTTGCAGTGGTGTGCGGTCCCGATACCGAAGCCGAGTGGGAGTGGGTCAAGTGGCTCCCACACGTACAACACCCGGAGTCTCAGGACGGCGCCGGCACTTCACGCATGGTGTTCGGTTCGTATCTCGAGTTCGAAAGTTCCCTCGGGGAAACGCTTTCGATGCGTGCTCGATTTGCTCGCAACACTCCAGCGAGTGCGGGCGTTCCGCATCTCGTGTTGGTCGTGGACGGTGGCTTGCTCGAAGGTGACACCGGCCTGTTGTCCGAAACCGGGCTCGACTCGGTGACCGTCCTCGACCTGTGCGGGTTCTGCCCGCGGCTGGCGGCGGCGCGTGGTTTGCGACTGGTCGTCGGTAGCGATCAGATCGGCGCGGTGAGCAGCGCAGGAGTCGAGAACTTTGCGACGCCTGACGCCGCGACGACGAGCCTGGCGCAGTCGTTCGGACGTCGCATCGCACCGTTCCGTTCGGCATCGCAGAACGCCGTGGACGCAACTGACGACGACCGATCCCTTCGGACCTGGAGCCAGATGTTGGGGATAGGAAATGTTGCGAGGTTCAATCCTGAGCATGGCTGGCTGCCACGTCAGGGGCGCGACCGACTCCGCGTGCCGATCGGTGTCGGACAAGATGGAAACCCTGTCGAACTGGATCTGAAGGAGTCGGCCGAGAACGGTATGGGTCCGCACGGGCTGTGTATCGGAGCCACCGGTTCTGGTAAGTCGGAGTTCCTGCGAACCTTGGTGCTCGGCCTGATCGCGACGCACTCACCCAACGCGCTGAACCTCGTCCTGATCGACTTCAAAGGTGGTGCAACCTTTCTCGGCCTGGAGGAGGCGCCGCACGTTGCTGCGATCATCACCAACCTTGCCGAGGAATTGGCGATGGTCGATCGTATGAAGGACGCGCTCGCCGGCGAAATGAATCGTCGACAGGAGCTGCTGCGTGCGGCAGGAAACTTCGCAAACGTGTCTGACTACGAGAAGGCGAGGCTGGCCGGCGCTGCACTCGATCCGTTGCCTGCACTCTTCGTGGTTGTCGACGAGTTTTCCGAACTGCTCAGCCAACAGCCGGAATTTGCCGAATTGTTCGTGGCCATCGGGCGATTGGGCAGGTCACTTCATATTCACCTGCTGCTGGCCAGTCAGCGGCTCGACGAAGGAAAGCTTCGGGGTCTCGACAGCCATCTTTCGTATCGCGTCGGTTTGAAAACTTTCTCGGCGAACGAGTCTCGTTCCGTTCTCGGCGTTCCCGATGCTTATCACCTGCCGGGCACACCCGGTGCGGGATACCTGAAGTCCGATTCTGCTGAGATCGTTCGCTTCCAAGGTGCATACGTGTCAGGCCCGTACGAGGGTGAGCGGATAGTGCCCACTCGATTCTCGGTAGATTCCCCCGTCGAACTCGCGCCGCTGCCGTTTACCGCGACGCCCGTGGTCGGGCCAGAGGCTGTTGTCGTTCCCGTCGAGCCCGATGTCATCGACATGGGCGAAATCGGTGACGATTCACGTACTCTCATGGGAGTCCTCGTCGACCGCATGCGCTCTCACGGTCCACGCGCGCACGAGGTGTGGTTACCGCCGCTCGAGGCATCCCCGACGCTTGACCAGTTGTTGCCGCGGTGGGCGGCCGGTGATCAACCTCGCGGAAATCTGAGCGCACCCTTCGGCGTAGTCGACAGGCCGTTCGATCAGCGCCGCGATCTTCTCGTCGCCGATCTGAACGGATCAACGGGCAACCTCGCGATCGTCGGCGGCCCGCAGTCGGGAAAGTCGACGGCCTTGCGCACGTTGATCTTGTCTCTGAGCATGACGCACACGCCGGAACAGATTCAGTTCTACTGCCTCGACTTCGGAGGTGGAACGCTCCTCGGATTGAAAGATCTGCCGCACGTCGGATCGGTGGCAAACCGCTTGGATTCCGACCGCGTCCGCCGCACGGTTGCCGAGGTACTCGGTGTGGTCGCGAAACGAGAGCGACTGTTTCGTGACCTCGGCATCGACTCCATGGCTGATTTCCGAGGATTGCGAACAGCTGATCCTGCCGGGGAAGGTGTGGCGGCGGGACTCCGAGATGACCCGTACGGTGACGTCTTCCTCGTCGTCGATGGTTGGCCCAGCGTTCGTTCGGATTTCGAATCACTCGAGCCTCAGATCAACATGCTCGCCGGTCAAGGTTTGTCCTTCGGTGTGCACGTGATCGTCACGACGTCGAGATGGGCCGAGATCCGGCCGGCACTCAAGGATCAACTGGGTACTCGCATCGAACTTCGATTGGGTGATCCGGGAGATTCGGATGCGGGTCGCCAGAAAGCCAGCCTGGTGCCGGAAGGTCGACCGGGTCGTGGCATCACGCGCGACGGGCTTCACCTTCTCACCGGACTACCTCGAATCGGCGGTTCGCCAGGTAGTGAGAATTCCGGTGGTTCTGTGGCGTTGACGGTCGAACATATTGCAGCCGTGTCGAATTCGCGCCCGGCGCCCACCGTGCGGATGCTTCCGGATTCGTACTCGCGGGCAGAACTTCTCGAAGCTGTCGGAACCCGGTGGCCCTCACCGAGTGCGGCCGACGGTCGGTGCCTCACCGTGCCGATCGGGCTCGGTGAGACCGACCTCGCCCCGGTGTACATGGACTTCCGGGAACACCCGCACCTCTTGATATTCGGCGACACCGCGTGTGGCAAGACATCTCTTTTGCGCGGAATAGCGGAAGGGATCATCGCGTCGAACACACCGGCGCAGGCCAAGTTGATTATCGGTGACTATCGGCATTCCCTGCTGGGAGTGGTCGAAGGGAATCACCTCGGCGGTTACTCGGCGTCGTCGACGACCTTCGGTGAGTTGATGGTCGACTTGGCTCGGATCGTCGCCGCCAGAATGCCGAACGCCGAAACAACACAGCAGCAATTGCGGGAAAGGTCGTGGTGGAGTGGACCGGAGATTTATGTACTGATCGACGACTACGACCTTGTGGCCACACCGAGTGGTAATCCGGTGGCGCCGTTGCTCGAGTACATTCCGCATTCCAAGGACATCGGTTTGCACCTGGTGATTGCCCGCCGTTCCGGTGGCGCGGCCAGAGCACTCTACGAGCCGGTCATTGCGAGAATTCGCGACATGGCACCGGCCGGATTGATCATGAGCGGAAGTCGCGACGAGGGAAATCTCGTCGGCACCGTCCGCGCGTCGGCATTGCCGGAAGGTCGTGGGGTCTACGTTTCTCGGTCGCAAACCCAACTTGTCCAAGTTCCGTGGATGCCACCGCTGTGACCGTTCCGTCCTTGGTGTCGGTCTCGCTACATTGGGGTGCATCCAATATCTGGGTCGTCTCGGGTCAACGCGAATTCTGTTGCAGTGCAGACCTCAGACGCGAACCGGCGTCGGGTCCCGGTACGACCGGTGAAAATGCGATCGATTACGTCGACGACGATTATGTCGACGTAGATGGTCGGATTGTCCCCACCGTCCTGGAGCTGGCCAGGCTGATCTCCAATGCGATGGACGGGTGTGGAATCGTCGATGCAGACATCCTCTATCTCAGTCATCCCTCGGACTGGGGTGCCCCACGTAGGCGGCGATTGCTCGATGCCGCACGGCGAGCGGCGCACGACGTCGTCCTCGTTCCGACGTCGGTCGCGGCGGCGAGGTCGGCTCGTACAGCCTGGCGATCGCGGTGTGTCGTCCTCGAACTGCGTGGCGGAATGGTGGTCGCTTCTGTTGTCAGTGAGGTCGACGGTGAACTCCGACTCGACGGGGCACAAAGTTCGGCGATCGCAGACGTTGCGGGGTTGTTTTCCGGAATCGGGGACTTGTCGGTTCGGGACGCTGTGGTGTTGGTCGGGCCGCGCTCGCATGCCGTTGCGGCTTCGCTCGAACGTGGGTCGACGAATGTCCACGGCCACGCGAGCATTCGAATTCTGGACGAGAGTCGGGTGGCGTCGTCTCTGGTGGATCCTCGGACGCTCGTTCGCCAGACAACTGCGCGGGACAGTTCCGGTCGAATCGTCGACAATTCAGCTTTTGGCGCCGGGTGGGTAGGCGATCCGGATGGCGCGATGTCGATTCCTTCCGTGGACTCGACTGCCTCCTCGCCCCGTCGAGTCGGCGGGTGGCACGGAGGCCGTCGATGGTTCGCGGCGGCGCTTGCGGTGCTCGCCGTCGTCGCTGCGGTCGCGGCAACGGTCGTGGTGTCGACTCGCGATCGAGGCGATTCTCGGTTGGCGGACTCGGTTGCAGCTACGGCGGAAGGCAAAGCCGAGATCGTGGAGGCGTCGAAAGAGCAGGAAAAGCCTGCGCCGAAGACTTCGATTCCGTCGATCGAGTCCGGTGTCACGCCGGAACTCACGCGTGTGGAGGTGGGGAGCGTTGCTGCAGAGCTGCCTTCCGATTGGAAGCTTCTGTCACGAGGGACCTCGAGCGGGCGCACCGATTTGATACCCAGTTCCGGCGCTGATCGCAAGATCGTGGTCATCGAGAAAAGTCTTGCGGAAGGTGCTGGATTCGATTCCGTCGAAGCCGCTTTGCGTCAGCAGTTTTCGGCGTTCGAGGACCCATTGCGGTTCGGAGAGTTTTCTGTGATCGACGATGCCGCAGGAAAACAGGCAGTGGTGTACGTCGAGTTTCCGGACGATTTCTCCGAGGTGCGTTGGCACGTGTACGTCGACAACGGTCGGCAAGTGAGTATCGGCTGCCAGTATCTGGTCGGTGAGTGGAACAGTCTCGAAGCGGACTGCCTGCGGATGTGGCAGTCACTCGAATTCACGCCCTGACCGGATCGGTCGGTTCTGAAAACATTCTTCGATCGGGCCGGAACCGTTGGCACGGAGGTCGCGTCAAAGTATGTGTAGCGCACATCAGGGAGTTCCGCTCGACCCCGGTGCACATCCGACGGACAAGCCGTCGTGGTCGCCGATACCGAACGGTACTCACCGAATCCAGGGGGACGACATGGGCTTTACCGCAACTACCGCTGAATTGATCGATTCGGCGGGGACCATCGACGGACATCTCGGTGACATCAGGGGACTGGTCAACGCTGTTCGGTCGGAGGCCGACGCTTCGCACAATTCGTGGAACGGTGCGGCGCAGGTCGAATACGCAGGAATCATGGAGCGATACAACAGCGCGGCCCTGAAGCTGGACACTGCTCTGACCGACATCTGCGAGCAGATCAAACAGGCTGCGGGAACCTTCGACTCGACCGAAGACGACAACGTCAGCTCGCTTCGCGGCGCGACGGTGAACATGTCCTGACCGTCAGCTCTTCACCGTTCGATCAAGCGGTCCTCAGCCAGTAGTTCTCACAAAGTTCTCTCCAGTCACACCGAACCGGGAGCAGTTATGTCCGACAGGATCAAGTACGACTTCGGCGGCCTCGCAATGCTGTCCGATCAGATGAAACAGCAGGCCAAAGCGATCAACGACAAGCAGGGCGACATCAAGGTTGTCGTAGACAAGCTGCAAGCAGGCTGGGAAGGGGCAGGTTCCGAAGCCTGGAACGACGCACAGCGCCGCTGGGCCCAGGCGTCCGAAGAACTGAACATGGTTCTCGCGCAGATCGCCGGAGCGACGGCGAGCGGCTCGGAGAAGATGCAGGAAGCTGACCGGATCGCCGCAAACGGGTTCGGTCGCTGACAACATTCATGTCGTGACGACACCTCGACTGCCCCGGTACCGTCAGGTTGCCGGGGCAGTCGCATGTCGATCGCTTACCTGCTGGTTCCGGACGAGGGCATTGTCGGCGGAGATGGCTGCGCTTTGACCTGGCAGCGGGTAGACCGGTATCGTCTATCGGTGGCGTGTCGTAGGGCTCCGGCAGAAATGCGTGGAGACCGGCGGTTCTCGGGTCTCAACTGGCCGCCGAGGATCGTTTACGCGATACGCACATGGTCAGCAGTGGAATGAATTAAGACGAGGAAGATCTGTGTCTACGTACACCCCGAAGGCCGGAGATGTGACCCACTCGTGGCACGTCATCGACGCCACTGACGTGGTGCTCGGCCGTCTTGCCGTTCAGGCAGCGAACTTGCTGCGTGGCAAGCACAAGCCCACCTACGCGCCGCACATCGACGGTGGTGACTTCGTTGTCATCATCAACGCTGAGAAGGTTGCCATCAGCGGCAACAAGCTGCAGGGCAAGAACGTTTACCACCACTCCGGATTCCCGGGTGGCCTGAAGTCCCGCACTGTCGGTGAGGTCCTCGACAGGACCCCCGATCGTCTCGTCGAGAAGGCCATTGTCGGCATGCTCCCCAAGACGAAGCTCGGCCGCGCAATGAGCAGCAAGCTCAAGGTCTACGCGGGCCCGAATCACCCCCACACCGCGCAGCAGCCGGTGCCGTTCGAGATCAAGCAGGTCGCACAGTGACATCGCCGGAAGAGCAGAACGTGTCCGAAGAGAACATCGAAGCAGTGGAAGAGCTTGTCGCCGCTGACGCAGTCGAGGTCGTCGAAGAGGTTGCTGCAGCTACGCTCGCACCGATCGTCCTCGATCGCCCGGTCCAGACCGTCGGTCGCCGCAAGGAGGCTGTCGTTCGCGTCCGGATGACTCCCGGTACCGGTCAGTTCAAGCTCAACGGCCGCACGTTGGAGGATTACTTCCCCAACAAGGTTCACCAGCAGCTGATCAAGGCTCCGCTGGTGCTCGTCGAGCGTCCCGAGTCTTTCGACATCATTGCACTGCTGCACGGTGGCGGCCCGTCCGGTCAGGCAGGCGCACTGCGTCTGGCTATCGCGCGCGCACTCATCGAGGTAACCCCTGATGATCGTCCGGCCCTCAAGCGTGCAGGCTTCCTGACGCGTGACGCCCGCGCGGTCGAGCGTAAGAAGTACGGCCTGAAGAAGGCCCGTAAGGCATCGCAGTACTCCAAGCGCTGATGCTTTGCCGAGGTTGACCCGACGGGTCTGCTTCGGCACCTGTTCACCACAAGAGCGGGCGTCCATCGTTACCGGACGCTCGCTCTTGTGTTTCTCGGAGAAATTCCATTCTCGAGTTTCATTCTCGAGGTTCACAGGATTCAGGAGTCGTTCTATGGGTCGGTTGTTCGGTACTGACGGTGTTCGTGGGCTTGCCAATTCGGATCTGACTGCAGATCTTGCATTGAGATTGGCAGTTGCCGCGGCGAGCGTACTGACAGCCGGCACCTCGGATGCCCGTCCGACCGCCGTGATCGGCCGCGATCCTCGCGCCAGCGGTGAGATGCTTCAAGCCGCGGTGACGGCCGGGTTGAGTTCCGCAGGCGTCGACGTGCTGGACGTGGGTATCCTCCCGACTCCGGCAGTTGCATACTTGACGGCAAAGCTCGACGCCAGTCTCGGTGTCATGATTTCTGCATCGCATAATCCCATGCCGGACAACGGAATCAAGATTTTCGCGGCCGGTGGGCACAAGCTGGATGACGCTGTCGAGGTGGCGATCGAGGACGCACTCGACGGCACTGCACCGCCGGTCCTTCCGACAGGTGCCGGGATAGGCCGAGTCCGTGCGGTCGACGATGCCGCTCAGCTGTACCTTGCACATCTGGCGAGCGCGGCGAGCGAGCCGCTCGCTGGACTTACCGTTGTCGTCGACTGCGCCAACGGCGCTGCTTCCGCGCTCGCACCGGTTGCCTACGCAGCAGCGGGCGCTCGCGTCATCGCGATCAGCGCAGATCCCGACGGCCTCAACATCAACGACGGCTGCGGATCGACGCACCTGGAGAATCTTCAGAAAGCCGTAGTCGATCACGGGGCGGACCTAGGCCTCGCGCACGACGGCGACGCCGACCGTTGCTTGGCCGTCGACGAGACCGGCGCGGTGGTCGACGGTGACGCGATCATGGCTGTTCTGGCGATCGCGATGAACGAGGCCGGGGAGTTGGTCGAGAACACTCTCGTCGCGACTGTCATGAGCAATCTCGGTTTGCACATCGCGATGCGCGAGGCAGGCATCAACATCGTGACTGCTGCCGTAGGCGACCGCTACGTCTTGGAGGAACTGCGCGCGGGCGGATACAGCCTCGGTGGCGAGCAGTCAGGCCATGTTGTGTTGCCGGCGTTCGGCACCACGGGCGACGGAATTCTCACCGGTCTCAGGCTGCTCGGACGCATGGCTCGTACGCGTAAGTCGGCATCGGTACTGGCTGCAACGATGACCACCCTCCCGCAAGTGCTGATCAACGTGAAGGTCGGGGACAAGGCGGCAGTCGCAGCGTCGCCGTCGGTACTTGCAGCAGTCGCGGACGCCGAGCGCGTTCTCGGTGACGGTGGTCGAGTGCTCCTGCGCCCGTCCGGGACAGAGCAACTGGTCCGCGTCATGGTCGAGGCCACCGAACTTCCGCTCGCGCAGAAGCTGGCTGACGAGTTGGCCGAGATCGTCGGTTCGGTGTAGCCCCTCATTGCGCCTTCGCGTTTTGAGGGAACGTAATTGCGCCCTGCTGCGTCCAAGGAGTCAAAGGCCGCTCGACGTGCGAGTGGTTCCGTTGAAACTTGGGGGCGCTCGTGGATGTCGACCGCGCTGGAACAGATGAATTGGCACGCCATGCGGTGTCGGTGGCCCAGGGTCTGCGCGATTCTGCCGAGCCGATCAAGCATTTGCGACGGGGCGGTGCCGCTTCGGGCCGTGACTACGCCGAGCACGGAGCCGCGTTGGCGTCGGCATTGGCGGTCCTGAATTCTCGCTTGACTGGCCGTGCGGATCTTCTCGATACGTTGGCGCGCCGGCTTTCCTCTTCGGCTGAGGCAATCACTGAGGTGGATCGTGAGGGTGCGCGGCGGGTGCGGGACTCCGGCGGGTCGGCCTCGTGATACCGAACAGCCTTACAGCCCAGGCAGTACCGAACGGCCCGTGTTCTTTCGAAGATATTCTTGCACTGCGTGATTCACATGCTCATCCCGACGAAATTCTGGAAGCGGGCGCTAGCGGACTGCAGTTCTTCGGCCGATTTCACGACCTGGCCACTCGGTTGGGTTTCGAAGAACGGATGCTTACCTCCTATGAGGATGCATATCGCGCAGAGGCGGGCATCGATATCGCGGCACTGACGCGAGACATGTCGGACATGGCTGCGGCGGTGGACGGTTCGGTCGCGGAGATCGCGATGCTGACGGTCCTGGCCGAGAATCTTCCCGCAGTGTGGAATGTTTCCGGCGTGGATGCGGTCGTCGATCAGGTCTTCGCCGCGCGGCGCGAAGCTCGGTCCGATGCGGATTCGGCGCCACTGTTGATCACGCTAGCCGACGAACTTGCGCGGACTGTTCGAACGGCTTTGGCAGACAAAGCTTTCAAGGTGGCCAGCCTCGACCGGGCGACCATCGGCGGTCTGGGTGCGGGGGAGATCGATCAGCTGGCTCACGTCGCTTCCAGCGGTCGTGGCGCGGCGCCATGGTTGGACACTGTTTTTCGGTCGGCGTATCTGGATGCCCGCGACGAATTCGACAGGGCGTGCGCGCAGTGTGCGAGCGCGGTAGGCGATGCTTTTGATGCCGCGACTCAATGGGTGACAGACGCCTTCCCGTCGACCTTGCCAGTCGCCGAGACAATCGAATCCGCTGCCGCGGCTGCGCCGATCTCTTTCTCGATCGGCGGCAACACGTGGGGCTTCTCGATTGCGCCCGACGGTCGTGGGGTGAGTCTCGATGTCGCCGGTGCTGACGGGAACTCTGTGTCTGTCACCGTGGAGTTGGACGAAAACGGTTGGCCGAGAATAGTTTTTGATGCCGGTCAGGAGGCGGTCATGCAGGAGACATACCCGCAAGAAGCGTCCCAGCCCGCGACACTTCAACCCGAAATTCCCCAGCCCGATAATCCCCAGCCCGAGATACCGGTTGAAACCACCGCCGAAGTCTCGCCCGCGCCGGACCCGGAGCCGCCTGTCACAGTCCCGGACGAGTCGATCGCCGGCCCCGACGGAGAGACGGGCGCTGAGCTGGCCGGAGCTGGTCCGCTGTGAAGTCCGTTCACGCTCCCTTCGAAGAGATCCGTCGAACTCTCGATTCTCAACTCGACGACTTCCGTGAGCGCAGAGCGGCAGCGGCGAGCGAGGAATCGCGCCAGGAGCCGCCGTCCGAAACGACGTCTGCCGATAACGACACGGAAGGGTCGGTCAGATCCGGCCCGTATCTGCGATCCGCGTCAGAGCCGACGCCGACGCCGACGAAGCCGAGCCCGCCGGCGGAGGCGAGCACGAACCTCTACTTACGCAACAGCTGGCTGGCCCGCGCGTCGGAGTGAGGTTCAACCGGGAGCAACGGCGCCGTGTGTGGAATCTCGACGTCAGGATCAGCAAAGTCCTGGTACTTCTTGTCGCCGGTCAGATGGAACAACAGGAAGCCCGTGAGCAGGCACCGTGTGGCGGACTGTGTCTTGCGCTCGGATCCACCGAGGCCCAGGGCTCCGAGGAGTCGGCGGCCTTCGATCAGTCCGGCGTCTTGGCCGTCGTTCACGGTGCGTGCGACGACGGGACCGCCCCACTCCACGCTCAGCGGGCGCGCATTGCTGGTCAAGGAATCGACGTCGTCTTCGCCGGCAAGTATCAATCCGGGCGCTGTGATCTTCGACGCGTAGTTCTCCGCCTTGGGTGCTGTCGGGGCCGGGAACAGCGCGGCTACCGCACCGACATCCCCGCGCTGCGCTGCGGCCAGCACCGCCGCGCCCGCGCCCATGCCGTGACCGGCAAAGGCGACCCGATCGGGTTGGACGCTGATCTGGCCGGGGCCGAGTCGTACGCCGACGCAGATGTCGAGCGTCGCTCGAAGATCTGCAGCCAAGCCGAGATGGGACGGGACCGGACCGCGTTCGCTGTCGGGCGCCGCTGCGACAATTCCCCAGGAAGCGAGGTGCTGGAGTGTCTGCTCGTACTTGTGGGACCCGACCATCCACCCGTGCGCGAAGGCAACGGCGGGGAGATTGAAACCGGTTTCCGGCGTGTACACGACACCCGGCTGTCCGGCCAGGGCGAGGTTGCCGCGGAGAACTCGGTGCGGGCCGCGCTTGGACAGCTCACGGGTCAGTGTCTTCAGTTTCGGTGCCACGGTTGAAGACGTTATCCGATGAGCCGTCTCGTGTATGCGGAGCCGACGCTGCAACCGGCTGGGGGATGTCTGTGGAACCGCAAAATGCGCCCACCGCCGATGTCCAAGTACCCTGAGTCACCATGTGCGGAATCGTGGGATACGTCGGCCACCGCCCAGCTCTGGGCGTTGTGGTGGAGGCTTTACGGCGAATGGAGTATCGCGGGTACGACTCGTCGGGAATCGCGATTCTCGACGGAACCGGTGGGGTCGAGATCGAGCGTAAGGCCGGTAAGTTGGCCAACCTCGAGGCGGAGCTCGGCGAGTACGGCGCGGATCACTTTGTCGGTACGTCGGGTATGGGTCATACCCGGTGGGCGACGCATGGGCGACCGACCGACCGTAATGCGCATCCGCATCGTGATGCGTCGGGCAAGCTGGCTGTCGTTCACAACGGAATCATCGAGAATTTCGCCCCGCTGCGTGCGGAGCTCGAGGCTGCAGGCGTCGAGCTTCAGAGCGACACGGATTCCGAGGTGGCAGTTCACCTGGTAGCCCGGGCGTACTCCGACGGGCCGACAGCAGGTGATTTCATCGAGAGTGCGCTGTCGGTGGTTCGTCGGTTGGAAGGTGCGTTCACGCTCGTCTTCACGCACGCCGACCACGCGGACACGATTGTCGCCGCCCGCCGCTCGACGCCGCTCGTCGTCGGTGTCGGTGAGGGCGAGATGTTCCTCGGCTCCGACGTCGCTGCGTTCATCGAGCACACACGCGATGCGGTTGAACTCGGACAGGATCAGGCAGTGGTGATCACTGCCGACAGCTATCGGATCTCCGACTTCGCGGGCAACGAGGCAGAGGGGCGCCCGTTCCGCATCGACTGGGATCTCGCGGCCGCCGAAAAGGGTGGTCACGACTACTTCATGCTCAAGGAGATCGAAGAGCAGCCGACCGCTGTCGCCGACACGCTCCTCGGCCACTTCGAGAACGGGAAGATCGTCCTCGACGAGCAGCGGTTGTCCGATCAGGAACTGCGCGACGTCGACAAGGTGTTTGTCGTCGCCTGCGGTAGTGCCTACCACTCCGGACTGTTGGCGAAGTACGCGATCGAGCATTGGACGCGTCTACCTGTCGAGGTCGAACTCGCCAGCGAATTCCGTTACCGCGACCCGGTTCTGGATCGCTCGACGCTTGTTGTCGCGATCTCGCAGTCGGGGGAGACGGCGGACACACTCGAAGCGGTCAAGCACGCCAAGGACCAGAAGGCACGCGTCCTGGCGATCTGCAACACCAACGGTGCACAGATCCCGCGCGAAGCCGACGCCGTTCTCTACACGCGGGCAGGACCGGAAATCGCGGTTGCGTCGACCAAGGCCTTCCTGGCGCAGGTGACCGCGAACTACCTCGTCGGTTTGGCTTTGGCGCAGGCTCGCGGCACCAAGTATCCGGACGAGGTTGCGCGCGAGTACGCCGACCTCGAAGCTATGCCCGCATTGGTCAGCAAGGTGCTCGAGACGGCAGAACCGGTGCGCGCGTTGGCACGCCAGTTCGCGCACGCGTCGACCGTGCTGTTCCTGGGGCGCCACGTCGGCTACCCGGTGGCGCTCGAGGGTGCGCTCAAGCTCAAGGAGCTTGCGTACATGCACGCCGAGGGCTTTGCCGCCGGTGAGCTCAAGCACGGCCCGATCGCGCTGATCGAGGAGGACCTTCCGGTCATCATCGTCATGCCGTCGCCGCAGGGTCGCGCTGTCCTGCACTCGAAGTTGGTGTCCAACATTCAGGAGATCAAGGCGCGCGGGGCAACGACTATCGTCATCGCGGAGGAAGGCGACACCGTCGCCGCGGCGCACGCGGATCACCTGATCGAGATTCCGGCGTCACCGACTCTGCTGCAGCCGTTGCTGTCCACGGTTCCGTTGCAGATCTTTGCGGCCGAGGTTGCCGCGGCGCGCGGATACGACGTCGACAAGCCGCGTAACCTGGCGAAATCGGTTACGGTCGAATAGTTTTCGTAGGGAAATTCGGGCCCCGCAGTCGAAAGACTGTGGGGCCCGAGTGCGTTACGGCGTCTCGACGACGACGGTTCCGCGCATCTCGGGATGCGGTGTACAGGTGTAGTCGTAGGTTCCGGGTTCGGTGAACGTGTAGGTGTAAGTTCCCGATTTCTTGAGTGGGCTGCGGAGTTTGCCCTTGGCGTCTCCGAGGCCGTTGACGTCGTGGGCCATTCCGTTGTCGTCGAATACCCACGTGACGGTGTCGCCGACGTTCACGGTGATGGAAGCGGGGGAGTACGCCATCCCGGAGATGGTCACCACGGGTCCGCTCGCCGTCGTTTCGGCCGCAGATGGTGTGGAGTCGGTGCCGGAACTGCACCCGACCAGACCGAGAGCGAGGACGAGTCCCGCGATTGCCGGGCGAAGACGTGATTTCATGGTTTCGAGGGTAGCGACGGCAACTGAAGGGTTCCGACATGCGTGGGTACTACACAGTCGATCAGGTGCGAGAAGCGGAAGCGCCGTTGCTCGACAAGCTGCCCGACGGGGTGCTGATGCGTCGAGCGGCGTACGGTCTCGCGCGAGTCGTCGCCGACGAATTACGTTCCCGTACAGGATCGGTCGCGCATCGGTCGGTGACGCTTCTGGTCGGTACCGGCGACAACGGCGGTGACGCCCTGTGGGCGGGTGCGTTGCTCCGCAAACGAGGTGTGAGTGTTCGGGCCGTGTTGCTCGATCCGGCGCGCGCTCACCGGACGGGCCTCGACGCTCTCCTGAAGGCCGGTGGCCGAGTCGCTGCCGAAGTCGGGTCGCCGGATCTGGTGATCGACGGCATCGTCGGGATTTCCGGGCACGGCGGACTGAGGCCTGACGCAGCTGAACTCGTCGGCCAGGTGGATGCACCGATCGTGGCGGTCGATCTTCCGAGCGGCGTCGACGCGAACACCGGCGCAGTGGACGGCCCGTCGGTGACCGCTGATGTGACGGTCACATTCGGTGCGCTCAAGCCGGTACACGTACTCGCGGCTCCGCTGTGTGGTCGTGTCGAACTCGTGGATATCGGATTGAGCGTCGGCGAACCGGCGTTCGGTTCGCTCGATCCGGCCGAGGTCGGTGCGCTGTGGCCGGTACCAGGCGCGGAGGACGACAAGTACTCGCAGGGTGTGGTGGGCATCGTTGCGGGAAGTGAGCAGTATCCCGGCGCGGGCGTGCTCTGCACCGGCGCCGCGGTGACCGCGACCTCCGGCCTGGTCCGCTACGCCGGGCGCGGCGCCGCCGAGGTGCTCGCCCGGTTCCCGGAGGTGATTGCGAGTGAGACGTTCCAAGCCGCCGGGCGGGTTCAGGCCTGGGTGGTCGGACCCGGTATGGGTACCGACGACGACGCCGCGCGACTTCTGGCGTCGGTACTGGCTACCGATGTACCCGTTGTCGTCGATGCGGACGGACTTACCCTCCTCGCTCAACGTCCCGAACTTGTCGCAGCCCGGACCGCGCCGACTCTTCTGACGCCCCACGCCGGCGAGTTCGCACGATTCACACCACTCGGCGACGACAGAATCGCGGCCACGCGTGCTCTCGCCGAACGCCTCGGAGTCACGATTCTGCTGAAAGGCCATACGACGGTGATCTCGGATCCCGGCGGTGAGGTCCTGGTCAACGACGCCGGCGGCTCCTGGGCGTCGACCGCAGGCTCGGGTGACATCCTCTCCGGTGTGATCGGCGCGTTGCTGGCGGCGGGTCTGAGCCCTCTCGAAGCCGGGGCCGTCGGGGCGCGGGCTCACGCGTTGGCTGCGAACATCGCCGCTGCCGGCGGTCAGAGCGATGTCGCCGGAGCACCGATTTCGGCTTCGCCGCTGCTGGGAGGTCTGCGCGAGTCGGTGCGTGTGCTTCGCTCTTTTGCCCTTGATTGAGGGTGTTCAAACCCGAACACGTGTCCGATTCTGCGCGGGTGGCAGGATTGTCGCCATGACGCTTGCCCAGGGAAGAGCACCGAAGGAGCCTGCGGAGGGGAAGGCGAGCCGACTCGACGACGCAGTAGGGCCGCAGACGGAGGCAGTCGTCGATCTGGACGCGATCGCGCACAACGTGCGTGTCCTGCGTGAATTTGCCGGGGATGCAGCGCTGATGGCGGTCATCAAGGCGGATGGATACAACCACGGCGCAGTTGCGGTGGCGCGGACGGCACTGTCGGCCGGAGCGCGGGAACTCGGCGTCACCACCATCGCGGAGGCACTGGTCCTTCGCGAGGCAGGCATCACCGCTCCCGTCCTGGCCTGGCTGCACGGCCTCGACGCCGATTTCTCCTCGGCGATCCGGTCCGACGTCGAGATCGGCGTGTCCTCCCCGCGACACCTGGCTGCTGTCGTCGACGCGGCACGGGTTCTGGGACAACAGGCGACCGTGACGCTCAAGGTGGACACCGGTCTCAATCGCAACGGCGTCTCGAGAACCGAGTGGCCGCAGATGCTCGACGACCTCGCCACTGCCCGGGACGAGGGCACGATCAGGCTGCGCGGAGTGTTCTCCCATCTTGCACACTCGGACGAACCGCATCACGACGTCATAGACATGCAGAAGCAGCGTTTGATCGAAGCGGTTGCCGACGTCCGCGCTCGCGGATTCGAACCCGAAGTCGTTCATCTTTCCAACTCCGCCGCTACAGTCACCCGTCCTGACCTGCAATTTGACATGGTTCGACCCGGAATCGCGATATATGGATTGTCTCCGGTGCCCGAACTCGGAGATTTCGGTTTACGACCGGCGATGACGCTGCGAGCGAAGGTGATTCTGGTGAAGAAGGTGGCCGCCGGAGAGGGCGTCTCCTACGGGCATCAGTGGGTCGCACCGCACGACACCACTCTTGCGCTGCTTCCCGTCGGCTACGCCGACGGTCTGACTCGTTCACTGAGCGGCAAGTTCGAAGTGCAGTTGGGCGGCAAGCGTCGCCAGGCCGTCGGGCGGATCTGCATGGACCAGGTGTTGGTGGACCTGGGGCCGGACGGCGACGGAGTTCGCGAAGGCGACACCGCGATCTTCTTCGGCAACGGCGATCACGGCGAACCCAACGCGCAGGCCTGGGCCGACGTACTCGACACCATTCACTACGAGGTCGTGACCGGAATACGTGGACGCACTGTGCGTACGTACATCGGGGGAGAGACGTCATGAAGACTGCAGGAAAGATGAGCATTCTCGGTGGCCTGCTCAGTGCTGTGGCGCTCGGCTCGATGGCCGGCGTGAATGCATTCAAGACCGCGACGCGTCCGGGCCGGGAAATCTACGCGGACGAGGACTTCGACCTCATGACGCGCGACCGCAAGAGCACGGTGCGCACCGAGGACGGCGTCGAGCTGGCAGTTCGCGAAGTGGGACCGGATGACGCTCCGCTGACAGTCGTTTTCGTGCACGGGTACTGCCTGAGTGCGCTGTCCTGGCATTTCCAGCGCCGCCAGCTCGAAGAGCGATGGGGCAACAAGGTTCGCATGGTGTTCTACGACCAGCGCGGACACGGAGATTCAGGTATGCCGCGTTCGAAGAGTTGCACGGTCTCGCAGCTGGGCCGCGACCTCGCGACTGTCGTCGAGGCCAAAGTGCCCAAGGGACCGATAGTTCTCGTCGGCCACTCGATGGGCGGCATGACGGTGCTCGCGCTCGCCGGTCAGCGACCCGAATGGTTCGAGGGCCGAGTCATCGGCGTCGGGCTGGTCGCGACGACGGCGGCAGGGCTGGCCGAGACCGGTCTGACCCGCAATCTGCAGAATCCGATCATCGACGGGTTCCGGTTGGCAGTGCGCACCTCGCCAGGAGTGGTTCAGCACGCCCGGGGCGCTGCGCGAGTACTGATCACGCCGATCCTGCGTGCAGCGTCGTACGGCACCGATGTCAGCCCACGACTGCATGAGCTGTCGGACGGCATGCTCGACCGGACCTCGGTCGTGACCATCGTCAATTTCTTGCGGACGTTGGAACTGCACGACGAGTCCGCGTCCCTCGAGGTGCTCGCGCACACACCGGCAGTCGTGATCTGCGGCGATCAAGACATGATGATTCCGTTCATCAGCTCCAAGCGTCTCGCTGCCGATCTCCCCGAGTCTGAACTCGTGAGAGTTCACGGGGCCGGCCATCTGGTGCAGCTCGAGTTCCCGGCGATCGTGACGGACGCAATCGACAAGCTGGTGCAGCGTGCACAGGTAGAAGAGCGGTCCGATGTCGGCTGAGAACGCCACGGGACTTCCCGAATCCGGACAGATCACGTTGGAAACGGCCGAGGATACCGAGGCTTTCGGCCGACGGTTGGCGGCGGGACTTGTTGCCGGCGACCTGGTGGTGCTGGACGGGCCACTCGGGGCGGGCAAGACCGCGTTGACGCGCGGAATCGGCGCCGGGCTCGGAGTGCAGGGCCGGGTGACGTCCCCGACGTTTGTCATCGCTCGTGAGCATCGTCCGGGCACCCGCCCCGGCGGCGGAGTTCCCGTCGGCATGATCCACGTCGACGCATACCGGCTGGGAGACAGCGGACCGCATGCGCTCGACGAACTCGATGCCCTCGACCTCGACACCGACCTCACCGATGCAGTGGTGGTGGTCGAATGGGGTGGTGACGTCGTGGAAAGGCTCGTCGAACGACACTTGCGCGTGCAGCTTCATCGGGAACCTGAATCGGATGTGCGGACTGCGAGTTGGTCCTGGACGTCGTGAAACGGCGTTTGGTGTCGCAGACGTCGTGAAACGGCGTTTGGTGTCGCAGACGTCGTGAAACGGCGTTTGGTGTTACGGACGTAGTGACCCTCCCGGGCCGGAAGTAGTTCTTCACGTGCGGGTACCCTGAGAAATCGTGCTTGTTCTCGCAATTGACACCTCCACTCCGGCAGTCACTGCCGGTGTCGTCTCCCTGTCTGCTCCGTCACCGGACGCAGAGTCACCGGGCACCGAGTCGCCTGGCACCGAGTCACCGGGCACAGTGGAGACGCTTGCCGTGCGTGTCACGGTCAATCCTCGTGCGCACGCCGAGGTCTTGACCCCTCACGTCCTCGAATGCCTCGCCGAGGCCGGGCTCACGCCGGCAGAGTTGAACGCCGTCGTCGTGGGTGTCGGGCCGGGGCCGTACACCGGACTGCGTGTCGGCATGGCGACAGGCGCTGCCTTCGGTGACGCACTCGGTGTTCCCGTGTACGGCGTGTGCAGCCTCGACGCCATCGCGGCTGCGGTACCGACCACACAGAGCCTGCTCGTCGTGACTGACGCGAGGCGTCGCGAGATCTACTGGGCGCGCTACGACGGCGGAGTGCGCGTCGAAGGGCCGGCTGTGAATTCCGCCGGCGACGTTGATCCTTCGCCTTCGACGCTGATTGCCGGATCTGCTTCGCACGTGGACTTCTTCGATCTGCCCGTCGACCCGGCGGAGACACCCTCACCGGCCGGCTTGGTCACAGTCGCTGCTCGCGAGATTCTGGCCGGATCGGTTCCGGCCCCGCTCGAGCCGCTGTACCTCCGACGCCCGGACGCGAAGACCCTCGCAGAACGTGGCAAGTGAGACAGAGCAGATGAAGTACAGCATCGAGCCGATGAATGTCGATGACGCCGAACGGTGCGGGGAGCTGGAGCGCGCGTTGTTCGCGGGCGACGGACCCTGGAGCGCGCAAGCGTTCGTCTCGGAACTTGCGGGCGCACATAATCATTACTTCGTTGCCAGGGAACCCGACGGTCACGTCCTCGGCTACGCCGGAGTCGCGTTGTTGGGCGCGTCGCCGAACATGGAGGCCGAGGTTCACACCATCGGTACCGATCCCTCGGCTCAGCGACTGGGAATCGGCGGCGCGTTGCTCGATGCGCTTCTGACCCTGGCGGATTCACGGCAGTGTCCGGTGTTCCTGGAAGTGCGCACCGACAACGACCCTGCCATCGCGCTGTACCGGCGCGAAGGATTCGAGATCGTCGGAACACGAAAGAAGTACTACCAGCCCAGTGGGGCAGATGCGTACACGATGAGACGGCCCGCCGTGCTCGGTGTCCGCGAAATTGAGGAGCAGCAAGCATGATCGTCATGGGTGTCGAAAGCTCTTGCGACGAAACAGGTGTCGGTATCGTTCGCTGGAACGGTGACGGAACCTGCGACCTGTTGGCCGACGAGGTGGCATCGAGCGTGGATCAGCACGCCAGGTACGGGGGAGTGGTTCCCGAAGTAGCCTCGCGGGCTCACCTCGAGGCGATAGTGCCGACGATGCGCCGTGCCCTTGCTGCCGCCGGTATCGAGAAGCCCGACGCACTTGCCGTCACCATCGGACCCGGCTTGGCCGGTGCGCTACTGGTCGGTGTCGCCGCCGCGAAAGCCTATGCCGCAGCCTGGAACATACCGTTCTATGCGGTCAATCATCTCGGCGGTCACGTCTCGGTTGACACTCTCGAGCACGGTCCGTTGCCCTCGTGCGTCGCATTGCTGGTCTCAGGTGGTCACACGCACCTGCTTCACGTCGAAGATCTGGGCAAGCCCATTGTCGAACTGGGCACGACTGTCGACGATGCCGCCGGTGAGGCCTTCGACAAGGTGGCCAGACTGCTCGGGCTCGGCTTTCCAGGCGGACCGGCACTCGATGCTGCTGCGCAAGAGGGAGATCGGAACGCGATCGCCTTCCCTCGCGGCATGACCGGTCCGCGCGATTCGCGGCACGACTTCTCGTTCTCGGGACTCAAGACGTCCGTCGCCCGCTATGTCGAATCGAAAGAGCGCGCAGGCGAGGCCTTTTCGATCCCGGACATCGCTGCCTCGTTCCAGGAAGCGGTTGCCGACGTCCTGACGATGAAGGCAGTGCGTGCAGCCGAGGACGTCGGGGTCGACACGTTGGTTCTCGGCGGCGGCGCCACGGCCAATTCACGTATCCGTTCACTCGCCGAGCAGCGCTGCGCCGAAGCCGGCATCACGTTGCGCATTCCGAAACCTCGACTGTGCACGGACAACGGCGTGATGATCGCTTCGTTGGCTGCCCACCTGATCGGAAATGGTGCAGGCCCTTCGGAATTGAGTGTTGCCACGGACCCGGGGCTGTCGGTCTCGGTCAGCCAGTTGATGCGCTGAGAATCAACCGACTGAGAATCAACCGACTGGGACCGGTTCCCGATCCAGTGTGGTCGCGGGGCCGGGTTCGGGCGTCGAGGTATTCGGTTCACCGGGTTTTGTCGTCGGATCACCACCGGGGGTGGTGAGTTCGGTTTCGGTGGAACCGGATCCAGGATTTTCCGGCGTCGTCGGGTTTTCGCCGCCGCTCTCACCCGGGCCGAGACCGCCGCCGGGGTTTGCCTCGGTCGGATCGACCGGGGGAGTCGCCTCGGTGTCCGGAAGCGTCGGCCACCACGCCGGTGGATCGGGCAGCGTGATTCCGGGGATGGTCGGCCAATTCGGGGTGGTCGTTGTCGTCGTCGGCGGTGTGGTTGTCGTCGACGTGTCCGGTATCGGCGCCGGCGGAAGCGTGTACTGATGAGTTGTGTACGAGTGCGTGTCGAACGGCTGTGAGTCGAACGGCGTTGTGGGATAGCCGTACTGCGGGAAAGTGCTGCCCACTACCGAAGGCAGAGGATCATGCGAGGGGATGATCGTCGATCCGGTGCTCGGCGTCGCTTCGGGGCTCACCGTCGTCGTGGTCGAACCGGTTCCGACAGGCGAGACCGCGGTGTCGTCGGTCGGCACCAATTCCTTTGCGCCGTAGCCGAGTACTAGTCCGCCGACCACGAGCGCACCGATCAAAGCTCCCGAGACCTTGGCGGTGGATCCCGAGCGCTGGTCACTTCCGGAGCCCAGCAAGGGGAAACGAATTGCGGTGATCGAATCTGCCAGGAGTGCAGCACCTTTGGTTGCCGCAGTCTCGGGCTCGACGATCTCGACCAAGGGGAGGTCGACGGCAGCGGCGACGGCGGACCGCACGGCCGGAATGTGTGCGCCACCGCCGATGAGCACAACGGCACCGACCGGCCGCGGTGAGCCGTTCACGACTTCACGGATGAAGGTGACGGCGCGCTCGATATCCGGGGCGATGATGGCTTCGAACTCGTCGCGCGTGATCGCCATTGCGTCGACGGGAAGGTCGATGGTCACCTTGGCGGCCGTGGACAGTTGCTCTTTCGCGACGTGGCACCGGGCAGCAAGAAGCTCCGCGTCGGTGTACCGGCGCAGGTGCCCTGGCGCCTTCTCCGTCACGAAGTCGACCAATGCCCGGTCGATTCCGGCCCCCGCGAGGGCGTCGATACGGTCGGAATGCAGAACTTCACCGGTGTGATCGACGACGGACACCGTCAGACCCTGATCGCCGACGTCCACCTGAGCTGTCGTGTCGTACCGCTCGGTTTTCCCGGTCTCGGCGAGATACGCGTGTACGGCGGCAGGTTCGGGGATGGCACGGACCTGCTTCGGCGAGCGCGAGAGAGATGACCTGATGCTCGCGAGCTGGTCGTCCGTGCGATAGCTGACACCGATCGAGCGCGGCGCTTCAGATCCGTCCGTTACCTGCGTCGTCATCAGCTTGATGGACGCCCGGACGAGGTCACCGACGTTGGAATTGGCCTGATCCGCCGAGACGAAGCGAGTCTCGGCAGGCACCGCTCCTGGCGCGTTTGTGCTGGTATCGGTGTCGACGAGTGCTGAATAGACACCGGAAGATCCAGTGGAAATTCCCAGTGAACAACTCATCGCGCACCTCCTCACAGTCAATACCGGTCAATGTTCAATCGACCGCCGTTATATGAACGTTACAGAAGGTTCGTGAGGATTGCTCAGTGCTTTTTGTCTCCATGACACCCTTTTCGGACCGAAAGGGTGGTTTTACCTGCGAAATTGTCGATCATTGATTCATGCGGAAAAAAGGCGATTCTCCCCACATCGACCGGGATCGACGACGCGCGCTGATCCGGGGTGCGGTGCTTCGACCCACGCTGACGATGATCGCCTTCGGATGTGCGTACTTCTTCCTGCCGTGGATCGATGTCCACACAGTGGGTGCGATTTTCCTCTTGATCGGTGGAGGGGCAGCGGTGCTTGCCGTGACGACCTGGCAGGTGCGTCGAATTCTGCGTTCCGATGTGCCTTCTCTACAGGCGGTCGAAGCAGTGGCGGTCGTGATGCCGACCTACTTGCTGTTGGTGTCCATCACCTATTTTTCGGTCGAGCATGCGAGTGCCGGCAGTTTCACCGAACCGCTGTCGCGTATGGCGGCCCTGTACTTTTCGCTGTCGGTGTTCTCGACCGTCGGCTTCGGCGACATCGCTGCACAGACGGACCTTGCCAGGGGACTCGTGAGCCTTCAGATCGTCTGCAATCTGGTGTTGATCGGATTCGGCGTTCGATTTGTGGTTGCCGCAGTGTCGTGGGCGAAAGCGCACCGCTCGCCTTCGAGCGGACCTGAAATCACCTAGGACACTGCGGCAATCGGAGTCATCGTCCGGTGTGGACCAACAATTCGACGTTCTGGTCGACGCCGGTACCCGTCAACTTCGGGTCGCGGTGGATGTCGTTGAACGACAGTTCGCGGTACAGCGAGGCGAGCCCGGCTGCCGACTTGTCGCTGTACTCGACTGAATTGGGACTTTCCGCTTCGAAGAGCGTCGCAAGCAACGACACCGTTCCGTCGTGATTGTCCGCGATCTCGATGATGCGCCCGAGCTGTGGGTAGTCGATGTGAGAGGCGGTGTTGATCTCCCAGAAGCCCTGCTCGGGGGTCGCGCCGGGCCACGGGGTGATCTTGTTCTCGTGGGTGTGTCCGTTCACCCAGGCAAGTACGTTCGGGAAACGATGCAGCAAGTCCAGAAGCTGTGAACCGCGCAGGCGCGGCTCGAGGACGTTCTCGGGGTCGGGAATGAGATTGTCCATCGTGTCGCTCGTGTGGTGACTGAACAGCACGAAATAGGTGTCACTGCGCGACTCGGTGACGCGAGAGCCCGCGGCGTCGTAGTAGGTGCTGCTGCCGGTGCGCAGGGTGTTCTCGATCCACTGGAACTGAGCGGCGCCCAGCGAACCGTCGACAAGGCCTGCGCGGTTGGTGGAGTCCATGCTGATGCCGACGACGCCCGGTGCGATCTGGAACGAGTAGTAGCCGATACCGGTTTCGCCGGCGTCGGGGGCGAAACCGTGCCCGACAGGGCCGGGGCCGGTGTGCGCGGGATCAAGGTGTGCGGCGATGAACTGCCGGGGTGTGAACGGTGCGCGCGACGGGTCGGGGGTGACCTGGCGCGGCGGCGTCGTGAAGGCGGACAGGATTCCGGGAATCGCACTGGGATCGAACTTGGTGGCGATGTCGATCTGCTTGGCCTGCTCCGGTGAACCGGGCACCTCGAATTTGAGAGATCCCGTGTACATCGCTTCGAGCGGTGGGATGCCGCTGGGCACCGTGCCCGACACCGAATCGTCGTGGTTGCCGAACACGCAGTACCAAGGGGTGTTCAGGCCGGGGCTCGACACGGGAGTGAAAGCGGCACCGAAGAAGTCCGGAATCTCCGGGAAGCCGGCCTTCTTGTACATGTCGAGCATCGGTGACTCGGGGTTCCAGTACAGATCGGCACCCGAGTTCTGCACACCCTCGTAGCGGTCCTTGGCGCCGGTGTTGGCGACGACGGTTCCGCCGTTGAGTGAGGTGAGGAACCAGTCGAGTTCGGCGAATTCCTTGTTGTCCGTGTTGTCGCCGGTGGTGACAACGGCATCGAAGGGGCGCGAGGTGTGCGGGCCGCTCCCGATCGAATTGACGCGTCGGACAAGCGAAATCAGCCCGTGCGCCGTCAAGGTCTCCTGGGGGCGGAACGCCGAGCCGGTGATCTGATGGACGTATTCGAAGCGCATGGGGGACTGGGCGTCGACGATGTGGACGTCGGTCAACTGCACGAGTGAGGCGAGCGCGGTGCGTCGGTCCTCGCGTCCTGACTTCGGCTCGGCCAACTCGCTGCGCACGATGTTCGCCCAACCGGGACCGGCGGTGAGCCTGGTGTAGCCGCTGCTGCTGACGGGCGTGGACACGGACTCGAGAGTGGTGCCGGGACCTGACGTCGGAATGGTCGACGCGCCTGCGTATTGCAGGCCCCACGGCTTGCCAAGGCTGACCGCGCCGACGGCGCCGAGTCCGGCGAAGGTCAGAAAACTACGGCGATTGATGTTCGTCACGAAGTGAACAATAGGTGAACGTGGTGGACGGCTGTCCTGTTTCGCTCTGGACGAAGAGAAAAAATGCGCCCAGTCCTTGAGGGTTGGCACTCTCACGTATAGAGTGCCAATTGGCGCTGATCGAGTTCCGGCACCCGCGACGACGGGACTGCAGTGACGCGCCGTAAACGGCATACCCAAACAGCTGTCCGAGGATCGCCTCGGACGCACATACCCCAAAGTGGAGGGCTCATCGTGGCGAGCGTCAACATCAAGCCGCTCGAGGACAAGATCCTCGTCCAGGCCAACGAGGCTGAAACGACGACGGCTTCCGGCCTGGTCATTCCTGACACAGCCAAGGAAAAGCCCCAGGAGGGCACCGTCGTTGCAGTCGGCGAAGGCCGCGTCAACGAGCAGGGCAACCGCATCCCGGTCGACGTCAAGGAGGGTGACACGGTCATCTACTCCAAGTACGGCGGAACCGAGATCAAGTACGCCGGCCAGGAATACCTGATCCTGTCGGCACGCGACGTGCTGGCTGTCGTCTCCAAGTAAGACACACGTGATCCGCCCCGGAGTCCACACAGGATCCCGGGGCGGAATGCGTTCACGCCCCGAAGATTCAGGAGCTGACAGAACAGATGTCCAAGCAAATTGCGTTCAACGAGACCGCACGCCGCGCTCTCGAAGCCGGAGTCGACAAGCTTGCCGACGCCGTCAAGGTGACCTTGGGCCCGCGTGGACGCCACGTCGTGCTCGCCAAGGCATTCGGCGGCCCCACCGTCACCAACGACGGTGTGAGCATCGCCCGTGAGATCGAGCTCGAAGATCCCTTCGAGAACCTCGGCGCACAGCTCGTCAAGAGCGTCGCCACCAAGACCAACGATGTTGCCGGCGACGGCACCACCACCGCGACCGTTCTGGCCCAGGCCATCGTCCGCGGCGGACTCAAGAACATCGCAGCGGGCGCGAACCCGATGGCGCTCGGCGTCGGCATCAACGCCGCAGCCGACAAGGTCGTCGAGGAACTGCTCGCCGCGGCCACCCCGGTCGAGGGCGAGAAGTCGATCGCCCAGGTCGCCACCGTCTCCTCGCGTGACGAAGAGATCGGCAAGCTCGTCGGCGAGGCACTCACCCGTGTCGGAACCGACGGCGTCGTGACGGTCGAGGAATCCTCCACCGTTGCAACCGAACTCGTTGTCACCGAAGGCGTTCAGTTCGACAAGGGCTACCTCTCGCCCTACTTCGTCACCGACATCGATGCGCAGAAGGCCGTCTACGAAGATGCGTTGATCCTGCTCTTCCGCGAGAAGATCAGCTCACTTCCCGACTTCCTGCCGCTGCTCGAGAAGGTTGCCGAATCCGGCAAGCCGCTCTTGATCATCGCCGAGGACGTCGAGGGTGAAGTTCTCTCCACCCTGGTGGTCAACTCCATCCGCAAGACCATCAAGGCCGTCGCCGTCAAGGCGCCGTTCTTCGGTGATCGTCGCAAGGCATTCCTCGACGACCTCGCAGTCGTCACGGCAGGCACCGTCATCAACACCGACGTCGGCCTCTCCCTGAAGGAAGCCGGCCTCGACCTGCTCGGCAGCGCTCGCCGCGTTGTCGTCACCAAGGACGAGACGGTCATCGTCGACGGTGCCGGCACCGCTGACGACATCGCGACCCGCGTCGCGCAGTTGCGTCGCGAGATCGAGAACACCGATTCGGATTGGGACCGCGAGAAGCTCGAAGAGCGTCTGGCGAAGCTGTCCGGCGGCGTGGCCGTCATCAAGGTCGGCGCAGCCACCGAAACCGATCTCAAGGAACGCAAGTTCCGCGTCGAGGATGCGGTCAACGCAGCCAAGGCAGCAGTTGCCGAGGGCATCGTCCCCGGTGGCGGATCGGCTCTCGTTCAGGCCGGTACGGCTCTGATCGGGAACCTCGGCCTGTCGGGTGACGAGGCCACCGGCGTTGCCGTGGTCCGTGAAGCCCTCAACGCTCCGTTGTTCTGGATCTCCAGCAACGCAGGCATCGACGGATCCGTCGTTGTCAGCAAGGTCGCCGAGATGACCAAGGGCGAAGGCTTCAACGCTGCCACCCTCACCTACGGCAACCTGCTTGCCGACGGCGTCGTCGACCCGGTCAAGGTCACTCGCTCGGCAGTGGTCAACGCCGCTTCCGTCGCGCGCATGATCCTCACGACCGAGAGCGCTGTCGTCGAGAAGCCGACCGAGGCAGTTGCCGACACCGGACACGGTCACAGCCACTAGCTCGCTGCTCGTAGTTTCGACAAAGAAGAGATCCCCCACCGGATTCCGGTGGGGGATCTCTTCTTTCGTCTGGGGATCAGATGAGCGGTATCGTTGCGAACGGCTCGCTGGTGGGCTGCTGCGATCCGCCGGGCGGTTCGACCGTGAACGCCAACTTCGTGTTCGGGCCGATGCCGTCGAGCACCACCTGGGTAGTGGGTTTGACGTCGCTCGGAGCCATCGTCCCCATCGGGATCATCGTGGTGTCGTCGGTGTCGCCCGGCACCAGCCACATCTGGTAGACGGTATCCGGACTCGGGGGAGTCACATCGTTCATCACGAGGACTGCGGCGTCTTCGGAGGGCGAGAACAGCGTCGTGGCACTACCGCCGCCCGGAATGTCACGCGTCGTGGCATGAACGTCGGGTGCTGCCATGATTTCGGATGCGGGGTTCTGCGGCGGCGTGTTGTCGGACAGCGTGCGTCCGATTCCGATGCCGCCGACCAGGATTGCGACTGCGGCGGCCGCCGCAAGTGCCATGGTCCACGGGCGTCGACGGTTACGACGCTCGGCCAGCGAAACCGGGGCGTTGGGAGCCGCGGTCTGTTCTGCGATCGAGGCGAGGACGCTGCTGCGCAGTGACGGCGGGGGCTCGACGGCGTCGACGACGGTCATCGCGGCCATGGTTTCGGAGGTGAGTCGGACCTGGGCGTCGAATTCGGCGCGGGTCGCGGAGTCCGAAGCGGCAAGTCGTCTGTCGACCTCACGGCGCTCGTCGAGGTCCAACGCATCGATCGCGTAGGCGTACGCGTAGTCGATCAGCTCTTCGTCCATCTCACATCACCCCCAAACATCCACGTAGGCGCAGTAGTCCGTCGCGAATTCGCGACTTGATCGTGGGAATCGCCACGCCGAGATCTTCGGCCACCTCGCGGTACGTTCGGCCGCCGTAATAGGCGAGAGTCACCGATTGGCGCTGAGTGTCCGTCAGCGTTTCGAGACAGTCGGTGACAGCACGATGCTCGTCTCTTCGTGTCACTTCGTCGCTGACGACGTCGAACTCGGGAGTGGCATTGGTGGTGTCGTAGAGAGCCTGTCGATCCGAACTCGACTGTTCGGAGCGCACGCGATCCACCGCGCGGCGGTGGGCAAGCGTCAGAAGCCAGGAGAGTGCGGACCCCTTGGCAGGATCGAAGCTGTCGGCCGATTTCCAGGCTTGGAGGTAGACCTCTTGGACCGCTTCCTCGGAGAAGCCTGGATCACGGAGTACACGGAGAACCATGCCGTAGACACGGGAGCTGGTTCGGTCGTAGAACTCGGCAAAGGCGCTCTGGTCGCCACCGGCCACGTTCGCGAGGATCACTGCCAGCTCGCGTGATTCCACGATTCGCGCGGTGCGGGCCGCAGAATTGTCCGTCGGGCATGCGTCGGCCGCATCCGACGCATGGTCTGGCTCGCTCACGAAGAGTTGTCTCGCTTCATCGCGTACAACCGTAGCGTGCATGTCCGGTTCTTTTCTCTCGGCCCGCCGTTGGCCGCTGTGCGCCTTTATTAACCGCGGGGGGTTAATAAAGGCGCACAGCAGGTGGGGACTACTGCGGCATCAGCACCGAATCGATGAGGTAGACGGTGGCGTTTGCGGTCTTGACTCCACCGCAGACGACAGTTGCGTCGTTGACCTTGATGTTGTCACCGGATCCGGTGACGGTGACCGTTCCGCCCTCGGCGGTGGGGTGCGTTCCGTCGATCGCGTCAGGAGCGATCTGGCCGGGAACCACGTGGTAGGTGAGGATCTTGGTCAGCGTGGCGCTGTCCGTCTTGAGGCTGTCGATCGTCGCGGGGTCGATCTTGGCGAATGCCGAGTCGATCGGCGCGAAGACGGTGAACTCGCCGCCGTTGAGAGTGTCGACCAGGTTGACGTCCGGGTTGAGCTGGCCGGAGACTGCCGCGGTCAAGGTGGTGAGCAAAGGATTGTTGGATGCCGCTGTGGCAACCGGATCCTGGGCCATTCCACTGACCGATCCGGCGCCGCTCGGCACTGCGGCTGCATAGTCGGCACAACCGGCACCGACCAGATCAGAAGCAGGCTCCGCCATCGCGCTGCTGGGAGACATGCTCGATCCCATGGCAGAAGACGTCATGGCGGCGCTGGACGTGTCGGTCGACGAATCGTTGTCGTCGGAGGAGCAACCGACGACGCCGAAGACGGCGAAAGAGGCTGCTGCGGTGACTGCCAGAACTCGAGTAGAGGTGTTCATGGGTCTGCCTTCCTGAAGGGATGTGCTGAGGTGCACTGTCAGAAGGCATTCGGAGTCGGTTGTCGACAGGATGGGTCGGAGTCGGAAATTCTTTTCAGGAGCTGGGGTACACAAGCAAAAGCCCCCGAAAACTCTCGGGGGCCTTGTGCGCTCGACCTACGTGTATCAGGAAGCTATGCGGGTGGTGCGACGGTGGCGCGCATGTAGTTCACGTTCGGTTTCCGACATTCCTCCCCAGATGCCGTACGGCTCGGCGACGGTCAGCGCGTGGCTGCGGCACTGCATCAGTACCGGGCACTGACGGCACATCTCTTTTGCGCGGGTTTCGCGCTGGGCACGTGCTCTACCGCGTTCGCCATCGGGATGGAAGAACATGGAGGAGTCGACTCCGCGGCACAGACCGTGCATCTGCCAGTCCCAGATGTCTGCGTTGGGGCCTGGAAGGTGATTCGGTGCAGGCATGTTGACTCCTTACTGCAAGCTCGCGTTGATCAACGAGCGGACCAAGTTGCCCGGAGGTTATCCGGGCCTTCTGAATCGTTCACGCTTGCTAACCGTAAGGGTGCTGAGTAAATCGCGTCAATAGGCTCGTTCAGTGGCGATCGGCATATATCGAAATGCGAGAGTTAACGAAGTATATATTTACATTTCGGGTCTCTCATGCGTTGTGCTGCGCCGATGTTGAAATCGGGTCGATCGAGGTGGTGGCAGGCAAGCCTGGCTGCTCGAGATGCGAAACCCACAGATCAGGGATATGTTTGCTGCTGATCGCCCGGCGAAAACACTCGGCCCGCCGGCTCGGTTTGCGGCATTTGTCCGATATTGCGCGGGCAGGGTCGTACTCCATTTCGGGACTTAGTGCCCAAGTTTCAACTAGGACATCCGTCCAATAAGTAATGCGCAGTTAACGTCACGGATATATGCCCGTTAAATATCATTACGAGTACATTCGGCAAATCTCAGTTGAATATCTGATTAACTCCGACAAACTTGCCTTTTCGTCTTCCCATGCGGCAAACGGCGTCGGTCAGGCGCTTGTCTGTTGGCGCTGCTGCGATGATCTACCTGTGTCGACACCTGAGCCCCCTGAATCGCCTTCGTTCACTGAGTCACCTGGCCGTCCCGGGACTCTCGAATCCGCCGCATTCGGTGCGGATCCGGACCTTGACCGTCTCCCGGCGCCTTGCTCTACCCGGGATTGGTGGACAACGGCAGTAATTCTGGGTGGTCAGGGGCACTACGCCAGGGCGCGGGCAGCATTGGATGTCCTCGATCGGCTCACGACGGGGTCCTCGACGCACTCGGATCGAGTTCTTGCCTCTCTGTCTGCCAGCACGAGGGCGTCGTTTCTTCGCCAGAGTGGACGTCATGCACTCGCGTCGACCTGGGACGGGCGCGCACTGGCGATCGTCGGCGGTCTGCCAGTCGATCCAGAGGCTGCCTGTGACGCTCTGACCGGTCTGGCCGCGGACGCCCTCGGTTGTGGCCGGCTCCCGCTCGGCTGGCGCCTGCTGGGGGAGTGTCGGACCCGTCTGGGCGGCGAGGGCGGGCTGTGGCGGCAGGAAATTCGGATCGAATGGGTCTCGGCGGAACTGGCGCTGGCGGGAGGTGACTTCGCGCGCGCCCGCAGACACGCAGAACGCGCCGTCGAATTGTCGGGGAAATCGGAGTCCGTCCGGCACCGCGTGAAGTCGGATCTACTGCGCAGCGCCGCGCTGACCGGAACGGATCCAAGCGCTGCCGTGAAGTTGGCAACGGATGTGCTTGCGAGGTGTCAGCAATACGGCCTGCTGCCCCTGGCCTGGGCGTCGTCGCTGCTGATCGAGGGCGTGAGCGGCGGGGGGACCTCGCCGAGTGCCCGTGAGATCGGCGATCTGATTGCGATGCGCGGTGGATCACTCCTACCTTTGTCGTAATCGATCCACCCGAAGTCTCTCGCGAACGATTCCCACAGGGCTGTTTCGATATCGCGACTGCTGGGCGGGCATGCGGAGACCAGCCGGTCCGGATGGTTACTCTTAGAGGGTTCCGCTGAGAGCGGGAGCACACCCGCTCGGGAGGTGCCACTGTAACGCCAGGATTTTCGCTGACGATGACAAATACGAGCGATGAGTTGGACACCGCGGTCGCCGCTGCTGCGCAGGGCGACCGTACAGCTCTAGCTTTGGTTCTGGAGAACATCCGACCGATGGTGGTGCGCTACTGCCGCGGTCGAGTGGGTGCGGCCGAGCGGGGACACCTGTCCGCTGACGACGTCGCGCAGGAAGTGTGTCTGGCCGTGATGACCGCGCTGCCGCGTTATCAGGACCAGGGACGCCCGTTCATGGCCTTTGTGTACGGAATTGCCGCGCACAAGGTTGCGGACGCACATCGAAGTTCCGCCCGTAACAAGTCGGAGCCCGTTTCCGAAGTACCGGATGTAATAGCACTGGATGATGGTCCCGAACAGCGAGCACTCGATTCGGAGTCCAGCAGACAGATGCATGAACTTCTCGGCACACTTCCGGAGAAGCATCGAGAAATCTTGATACTTCGCCTGGTGGTCGGGATGTCGGCCGAGGAAACGGCCGTCGCCGTCGGTAGTACCGCCGGAGCTGTACGAGTCGCTCAGCACAGGGCGATCGCGAAACTGAAAAAAGAAGTAACGAAAGCAGGTGAGAGCTTTGGCTAGAGACGAGGGGCGTGACGCTTCGAATCTCGGTGATCTCGCCGACGACGGTACGCCAGTGGACTTGGCTGCGGTTCGGCGTGACGATGCGCTGATCGAGTCCATTTCGAGTGGCGGGCCGGTAGCAACCGATAGCACCGAACAGTACGAACTTGCGTTGATTCTCTCGCAATGGCGTGACGATGTCGTTGCGACTCCGATGCCCGAGGGTCCGTTGTTGGACGATGTCATCGCTGCAATCACAGCGACGCCGTCCGGCTTCTCCGATCGTCAGCGTTCACGTTCCCGTTCCCGATTGCGTGTGGTCCGCCCGATCGCCGCCGCAGCAGCTGTTGCAGCAGTGGTCTTCGGTGGTGCCACAGCGATGGCGTACGACGCCCAGCCCGGCGATGCCCTCTGGGGCGTCAAGCAGGTCGTCTTCGCCGACGAGGCCAACTCGACGGTCGCGAAGATCGACACGACATCCGAGCTGGAAAAGGCCGAGCGTCTGTTGGCCGCCGGGGACATTCCCGCGGCAAAGATGGTGCTGGACAACGCAGCTCACCGTGCCGATGCGGTCAAGGACTCGCAGGACAAGACGGATCTCGTCGAGCGTTGGGGCAAGTTGATGACGCAGGTCCAGGAGACCACGTCACCCGTAGCGCCGCCGCCGACGAGTGGTCAGCCGGCCGGCCCGACCACTTCGATCACGGCAATTCCGGGCTCCTCGGTCAAACCGCTCAATCCTCAGGGACCTGGCGAACCGACAAGTTCGACCAAACCGGATCCGGGTGTACAGCTGCAATTGCCGCCGACGTCGGCTTCCTCGACACCTCCGACCTCGTTGCCGACGACAACCACGACGACAACGACCACCACCACAACAACGACGTCTCTGGCGCCTGCCTCGTCGCCGTCCGGTGATTTCTCGTCACCCCCACCCTGATCGGCATCGTTCCGATCTGAAGTCATACGAAAGTGGCCGACAAGCAATTGCTTGTCGGCCACTTTCGTATGAACTTGGTGGGGTTTCGCTCAGCTGTCGAAACCGTCGCCGTGCATTGCCTCGTTCATCGACGCGTCGGCGTATCCACGGCAGTAGTCCCACGTGACATATGCCTCAGGCATCGGGTCGTAGGCAGGCTCGTGGGGGCGGACGGTTCCGTCCACGAGGAGCTGCAGCAGGTTTGCGCGCAGCATGTCCCAGTCGTGGTAGTGATCTTGTTGGCAGTCCTCGCAGCACACTACGAGACCGCGGATGCCGCGGTGAGCGAGGAGCGCCTCGTAGACGGCGAGGTCAGCGAGATCCTCCTCGACCGCTTGGCGTTCGTGGGGGTCGAGTGGTTGACCCGGCTCGATGGCATCGAGAGCCGCGGAGGGGTCAGCTGGGTCGCCGGCGAAGGGATCTGGCGGCAGACCGGGGGGCAGTTGATCACGCACAGCACCACGGTACGCAGGTCAGGGGGGTCAGCGCCACTTGTTACGCGTACCCGCAGCGTGGGTGGGATGGTTCGGACCTTTGAGTGAGCCGATACCATGGTGTGCAACGCCGGGAAAAGGTGCCAGGAATTTCTTTCCGTGCAGGCGCCTTCTATCCGATATCCAGCTTTCGTAATCCGTTTCGAGGCGGCTGCTACAGCGGTCGCCCTGGGCGAATCTAGGTCCATGGAGGGTCCTGACCGCATGAGTAGTTCTGCAGGACATGTACACACCGGAGGAGACGACCCCAACAAGGTCGCAATGCTGGGACTGACTTACGACGACGTGCTGCTGTTGCCTGCTGCGTCCGACGTCATCCCGAGCCAGGTCGACACGTCCAGTCAACTGACCCGCGACATCCGTCTGCGGATTCCGTTGGTCAGTTCTGCGATGGACACCGTCACCGAGTCGCGCATGGCAATTGCGATGGCACGCGCCGGCGGCATGGGTGTTCTGCACCGTAACTCGTCCGTCGAGGTTCAGGCAGGACAGGTCGAGACCGTCAAGCGCTCCGAGGCCGGCATGGTGACCGATCCCGTCACGTGTAAGCCGACCGACACGATGGGTGAGGTCGACGCGAAGTGCGCTCGCTTCCGCATCTCGGGTCTGCCGGTCACCGACGACGCCGGCCAGTTGGTCGGCATCGTCACGAACCGTGACATGCGGTTCGAGGTCGACCAGAATCGTCCGGTCGTCGAGATCATGACCAAGATGCCGCTGATCACCGCTCAGGAAGGCGTCACCGCAGACGTGGCACTGGGCCTTCTTCGTCGGCACAAGATCGAGAAGCTGCCGATCGTCGACGGCAACGGCAAGCTCACCGGTCTGATCACGGTCAAGGACTTCGTCAAGACCGAGCAGCATCCGGACGCTACCAAGGACCGTGACGGTCGACTGCTCGTCGGCGCTGCGGTCGGTGCAGGCGACGACGCCTTCCAGCGTGCGATGGCGCTCACCGATGCCGGTGTGGACGTACTCGTGGTGGACAGTGCGCATGGTCATTCGTCCAACGTTCTCGACATGATCGCCAAGCTCAAGCGTGAACTGGGTGAGCGGGTTCAGATCATCGGTGGCAACGTCGCTACGCGCGCGGGTGCTCTGGCACTGGTCGAAGCCGGCGTCGATGCCGTCAAGGTCGGAGTCGGCCCTGGTTCCATCTGCACCACCCGCGTCATCGCCGGTGTCGGTGCCCCTCAGGTCACGGCCATCCTGGAAGCGGTTGCCGCGTGCAAGCCTCTGGGTGTGCCCGTCATCGCTGACGGTGGACTCCAGTTCTCCGGTGACATCGCGAAGGCTCTTGCCGCGGGTGCGTCGACGGCCATGCTGGGTTCGCTCCTGGCCGGTACCGCTGAATCGCCCGGCGAACTGATCCTGGTCGGCGGCAAGCAGTTCAAGAGCTACCGCGGAATGGGTTCGCTCGGCGCGATGCAATCGCGTGGCGAGGCAAAGTCGTACTCCAAGGACCGGTACTTCCAGGACGACGTACTTTCCGAGGACAAGTTGGTTCCGGAAGGCATCGAAGGACGTGTTCCGTTCCGTGGCCCGCTTTCCCAGGTGACGCACCAGCTCACCGGTGGTCTGCGCGCTGCCATGGGTTACACGGGGTCGGCGACGATCGAGCACCTGCAGAACGCTCAGTTCGTCCAGATCACGGCGGCCGGTTTGAAGGAAAGCCATCCGCACGACATCACGATGACTGTCGAAGCACCCAACTACACCGCTCGTTAGCAACCAGTACACGAGAAAGGGGCGCGCGTGCGCGACCTCGTTGAGATCGGCATGGGTCGAACGGCCCGACGTACCTACGAGTTGGACGATGTGAACATCGTTCCCTCCCGGCGAACCCGTTCGTCGAAGGAGGTGTCGACTGCTTGGCAGCTCGACGCTTACAGGTTCGACATCCCAGTCCTCGCACATCCCACCGACGCGTTGGTCTCGCCGACCTTCGCGATCGAGCTGGGTAAGCGCGGCGGCCTCGGTGTCATCAACGGTGAAGGCCTGTGGGGCCGTCACCCCGATGTCGAGGAGAAGCTCCGGCGTCTCGTCGAGATCGCCGAGAAGGACGGTGGCGTCGACGCAGCCATCCGCTACTTGCAGGAGCTGCACGCGGCACCGCTGCAGGCGGGTCTTCTGGCTGCTGCGGTGGCGCAGGTCCGTGATTCGGGGGTCACCACTGCCGTTCGGGTCAGTCCGCAGAATGCGCGCGCACTGACGCCCGAGCTGATCAAGGCCGGAATCGACCTGCTGGTCGTCCACGGGACGATCATCTCGGCCGAGCACGTCGTGCACACCGAGCAGGAACCGCTGAACCTCAAGACGTTCATCTCGGAACTCGACGTTCCGGTTGTCGCTGGTGGGGTCAGTGACCACCGCACCGCGCTGCACCTGATGCGTACCGGCGCTGCCGGTGTCATCGTCGGGTACGGCTCCACCGAGGGTGCAACCACCACCGGTGAGGTCCTGGGTATCGGCGTTCCGATGGCCACGGCGATTGCCGATGCTGCAGCAGCCAGGCGCGACTACCTCGACGAGACGGGTGGACGCTACGTCCACGTCATCGCCGACGGTGACATCGCAACTTCGGGTGATCTGGCGAAGGCCATCGCCTGCGGTGCCGACGCTGCCGTTCTGGGCACGCCGCTGGCCGTGTCCGCCGAGGCGCCGGGTGGCGGCTGGTACTGGCCGTCCGCTGCGGCTCATCCTTCGGTTCCGCGTGGAGCGCTACTTCCGGTTTCCTACGGCGAGCGTCCGAGCCTGGATCAGGTCCTGAGCGGTCCTTCGGATGATCCGTACGGTTCTCTGAACTTCGTCGGCGGTCTTCGTCGGTCGATGGCCAAGGCCGGGTACTCCGACCTCAAGGAGTTCCAGAAGGTCGGACTGACGGTCCGCGCGTAGTTTGTACCTTTCTGTGGCCCCGGTTCTTCGTGAACCGGGGCCACAGTTCGTTGTGCAGGACTTTCTTCCGTTCCTGATACTTGCGGTTACGCTTATGGGGCCCCTTGTGGTGGTAGTCACAAGGGATAGGTGCATACTGGCGGGTAACTACGGTTCACGGTGGAGGTGTCCTGATGGGCAAGCAACGGGCAACGGACTACGACGTACTGATCGTCGGATCCGGGTTCGGCGGAAGCGTGAGCGCGCTTCGTCTCGTGGAGAAGGGCTACAAGGTCGGCGTCATCGAAGCCGGCCGACGGTATGCCGACGAAGATTTCGCGAAGACCAGCTGGGATCTCAAGAAGTTCCTCTGGGCTCCGAAGCTGGGTTGCTTCGGCATTCAGCGCGTGCATCTGCTGCGCGACTGCCTCATCCTCGCGGGCGCAGGCGTCGGCGGCGGGTCGTTGAACTACGCCAATACGCTGTACCAGCCACCGGAGCCGTTCTTCCAAGACAAGCAGTGGGCGCACATCACCGACTGGCGAAGTGAGCTCACCCCGTACTACGAGCAGGCTCAGAAGATGCTCGGCGTCGTGCAGAATCCGCACATGACGCCCGCTGACGAGATCATGAAGTCGGTCGCCGACGACATGGGCGTCGGCGACACGTTCATCCAGACGCCCGTCGGCGTCTACTTCGGTGAGCCGGGCAAGAAGGCGAAGGACCCGTACTTCGGCGGCGTCGGACCCGAGCGCACCGGTTGCATCGAGTGCGGCGAGTGCATGACGGGCTGCCGTCACGGCGCGAAGAACACTCTCCTCAAGAACTACCTGGGCCTTGCCGAGACAGCCGGCGCCGAGATCATTCCGATGACCACCGTGTCCGGACTTCGTGAGGCTCGCGACGGTTCGTGGGACGTGTTCACCGAGCGAACCGGTGCATTCGGACGCAAGAACCGCCGCACCTACACGGCTGCGAACGTGATTCTCGCGGCCGGAACGTGGGGCACTCAGCATCTGCTCTTCGACATGAAGGACACCGGAGCGCTGCCCAAGCTCTCCGACAAGCTCGGCGAGCTGACTCGAACGAACTCCGAATCCATCGTCGGCGCAGGCAAGTACAAGGTCGATCCCGCACTCGACCTGACCCGCGGAGTGGCGATCACGTCGTCGTTCCACCCGAGCAGTGACACCCACATCGAGCCGGTCCGCTACGGCAAGGGTTCCAACGCGATGGGACTGCTGCAGACCTTGATGACGGATGGCGGTGGCTCGACACCGCGGTGGATCAAGTTCCTCGGTGTGGTCGCGAAGAACCCGTACCAGATGCTGCGCATGCTGACTGTCAAGGACTGGAGCGAGCGCACGATCATCGCGTTGGTCATGCAGAACCTCGACAACTCGATCACCACGTACACGAAGAAGGGCCTGTTCGGTCGACGCAAGGTCACCAGCAAGCAGGGCCACGGTCAGCCGAATCCGACGTGGATTCCCGAGGGCAACGAGGCGACGCGTCGAGTTGCCGCGAAGATCGACGGCGTCGCAGGCGGCACGTGGGGCGAGATCTTCAACGTTCCTTTGACCGCGCACTTCCTGGGCGGTTGCGCTATCGCGTCGGATTCCGATCACGGCGTCATCGATCCGTACCACCGCGTGTACGGCTACCCGACGCTCAGCGTCGTCGACGGTGCAGCGGTCTCGGCCAATCTCGGCGTGAATCCGTCGCTGACCATCGCCGCTCAGGCCGAGCGCTCGGCCTCGCTGTGGCCGAACAAGGGGGAGACGGACCTGCGTCCCGCCCAGGGCAGCGGCTACGAGCGTTTGGCTCCGATTGCACCCAAGTCGCCCGTGGTGCCGGCGTCGGCTCCGGCAGCGCTGGTTCTGCCGATCGTGAAGATCACCGGCGGCAAGACGGCTACGGCTGTTCCGGCGGAGCCTGCTGCCGGATAGTTCACCGCGAACCGAAAAGGGGCGTGTCGTCGAGGATTCGACGGCACGCCCCTTTTGCAGTTTCAGATCGTCAGCCCACCTTGTCAGCCGCCCAGCGACCCGAAGAGGGTGCCGAGGTCGAGGCTGCCGGTTCCGCCACCGGGTCCGCCGTCGGTATCACCGGGGACGGTCAGGGTCTGCGGCGCGGAGGCCGAGGACGTGTAGCCCGAAGCACCCACGAATTCGGCAGTGACACTGTAGGTCCCGGAGTTGTAGAAGGTGGCCGGTACCGTTGCGACACCGTTGACCACGTCGACCGGTCCACCGATGAGGGTGTCACCGACCTTGAACTGGACCTTGCCCGTGGCACCGGCCGGATCGACCGTTGCCTTGAGTGTCACCGGGGTGTTCTTCTGAACAGTTCCGACGGCGTCGAGAACCGTGGACGTCTCGACGTCAGCGGGAGCCGGAGTCGTGACACTGACCGGGAATGCCGGGGCAGCGGACGGCGCGAATCCTGGTGAACCCGTGAACTTCGCGACAACCTTGTGCGTTCCTGTCGAGGTGAAGGTGTACGGAGCGATGGCAACTCCGTCTGTTCCGACCGTGGCAGTCAGCGTTTCGGTGCCGTCGACGATGAAGTCGACGGTGCCGCCGGTGCCCTGCGGATCGACCTTGGCGGTGAGGTTGACGTCCTGACCGACCTTCGCGGTAGACGGCGAAACCGTTGCGGTAGTGGTCACGGAGTCAGGCGGCGCATCGGTCGTGACGGTCACGATCTTGGCCGACGCCGACGTCGACGCCAGGAATCCGGGTGCACCGCTGTAGCTCGCGGTGATGGAGTGCGGTCCGTCCTCGGTGAAGGTCGGGGAGATGCTTGCCGACCCTCCGGTGACCGGCACCGCGTCGCCGAGGGGGTTGTCGCCGTCGAAGAACTGGACGGTTCCACCGTTTGCGCCGCCGCTCACGTTGGCCGACAGAGTGACAGGAGTTCCGTTCTTGGCGTTGGCCGGTCCGACGACAGTGGTGGTGGTTGCCTTGTCCGCCTCGATGATCCGTGTCGTGGCGAGGGGGCCTGCGCCGCTGTTGAGCGGACCGTTCTCGGCGTCACGCGGGGTGCATCGTGTGGGTGCCCAGGCGGTGATGACCAGGGTGGCCTTGGGGAGGAACGTGAGGAAGTTGCGATCGTTGTTCCACGCTCCCGCGCTGCCGCCGGTGCGTACCTTCATCGCGACGTCCCCTGAATCGCCGGCCTTGAGAACTGCCTTGACCTGGGGGAGTTGGAACTGGGTGTAGCCGTCGGCATTGTTGGAACCGTCGACGTTCTTGCCGGTCGCCTTGACGACGATGCCGCCCTCGGAGTTGATGCTCGAGCTGGGGCTGTTTCCGATGACCTGGTTGTTTCCGGAGAGGCGCAGAATCGTTCCGTTGGGATCGACGTTGCCGTTCTCGTTGACGCGCAGGATGTTCGGCGCGACACCGCTGAGCCCTGCCGAAGTTCCGGGAACGATGGTGGCTTCCACCAGGGTGGCGTTCGCGGGAACGTCGACGTCGACCTTGATGCGGGAGACGTTCTGGACGGTCGCCCCCGAAGCCGATCCGGGGAAGGCGATGGGACCGGGTTGGATGGTGACCTCGAAGGTCTCACCCGCTCCGACGCTCTCCGGTGCGTCGACGATGACCGAACCGGACTGGGACTGCGTGGTCGGACCGGCGACGGCGGACGGGGTTGCGAGGCAACTCGTTCCGAAAGTTGTTGTCACCGGGGCCGCTGATGCGGGGATTCCCGCGAGGATGACGCCACTGGCGAGTGCCGTGGCGGCGATCGGCGCCGCGATGCGACGTCTGGAGTACACGAACATGGATTCTCCTGAGCTGGGTACGGGAGTGGTGTCCAAAGCTGATGTGGGGGACTAGCTTCCGAAGAGCGGGATGAGGCCGCTGAGTGAACCGGTGTCCACGCTTCCGGTGCCGCCGCCGTCTGTCGGTGCGGTGCCGACCTGCACGACCGTCGGGCCGGAGACGGAGTTCTTCCAGCCGGCGTCGCCGACGAAGTTGCCAGTGAGGCCGAACGTTCCCTCGTCGTCGAAGGTGTGCGTGAGCGTCGCGACGCCGTTGACGACGGCAACGGGTGCGCCGATGGGCGTCGTGCCGGACTTGAACTGGACCATTCCGTTTGCTGTTCCGGGTGCAACGGTGGCCTTGAGTTGCAATGCCTTTCCGACCTGAGCGGAGCCGCTGACAGTCAGAACTGTCGTGGTGTCCGCGCGGGCGGGCTCGGGATCGGTCACGTTCACCGTGAACGATGTGGACGTGGAGCCGATGAATCCGGTTCCGCCGGAGAACTCGGCAACTACGGCTGCGGCACCGGCTGATGCGAAGGTGTGCGGGAGGATCGCGACGCCGTCACCCGTGCCGACGGGTGCGGTACCGACCTCGGCGCCGTCGACCTTGAACGTCACGGTTCCGCTGCTCGGGATGGGGGAGACGGTGGCCGAGAGGTTGGTCGGTTCACCGACGACTGCTGTGAGCGGTTCGACAACGGTGGTGGTGGTTCCCCAGTCGGGATCGCTGACGTCGAGTTGGGTTGCGGTGGACACTGAATCGCCGTAGCCGGCCTCGCCGGTGAACACTGCGGTGAAGCTGTGCGTGCCGGAGGCGTCGTAGCTGCGGGTCAGGGAAGCCGTTCCGTCGACCACGGCCACCGGTGCGCCGAGGTTGGTGTCGCCGTCCTTGAACTGCACCGTGCCCACGGCGTTGGCCGGAGTGACGACGGCGCTCACGGTGATGCTGTCACCGACCAATGCTGCGTTCGGAGCCGAGATCGTGGTGGTGGTGTCCGCGGAGACGTCGACGGTCTGGACTCCGGAGGTCGAGCTGTGGAATCCCGGACCGGCGTTGTACGCGGCGGTGATGTCGTGGGCGCCGACGCTGTCGAAGGTGTGGGAGAGGGTGGCGCTACCGCCCGAGACCGGGACGGGTGCGCCGATGTCGTTGCCGCCGTCCTTGAACTGGACGGTGCCGCTCGCGTCGGACGGCGCAACCGTCGCGGTCAGGTCGACCGGCGTGCCGACCTTCGCCGTTGCCGGTGCAACCAGAGTGGTTCCGGTGGCGACAGACGGGTCGACGACCTGGACGTTGACGTTGATCGGGTTGAGGCCCTGCTGCGTGCTGAAGGCGTTGACGTCGAAGAGCATGCCGCTGTCGTACGTCCCGAACGCTGTGCCGACAGGGACCGTGTAGGTCGCTTCGAGCGTGACGGGTTGGTTCTTCTTGACGACGAATCCACCGACGAGGAAGGTGCAGCCGCTCGAGCACTTCGCTGAGACTCCGCCATCTGATTCGTTGCTGATCGTCGCCCGGTTGGTCACACCCAGGTAGGTGGCCTTGGCGCTGCCCGGCACGAGGACGAATCCTGCGGGCGGGATGTCACGGATCTTTGCGATCGACCGTTCGATGCCGCTTTCGTTGTGCTTGATCTCGGTCTTGTACGTGACGGTGTCACCCGGGTGAACTGCCGCGTTCCCGATGACACTCTTCGTGAAGATCAGATTGTCGGTCGTGCCGGTGAAGGTGGTCGGCGGGGCTTCGTCAGCAGTGGCCGGCGTGCCGAGGGCTAGAAGTCCGGCGGCAGCCGTCACAGCCGCGACAGGTATGGCGAGTCGTCGTATGAATCGACGCACAGGTCCTCCTCGAGGTGAGCGCCGTTCGGCGGCGCCGGCCGTTTGCGATCGTGATCCTGATCACTTGACGGGCGAGATTACCTTTACTGGACGTTTGGTTCAGGCGAATCGGTCAAACGTCCAGAAAATTCACCCTCCGTCCATTTCGGGCTCTGGCCTGCGATGATGTCGCCGATTTGATTGCCGAAGCTAAAGTGCGGGTGATTGGGGCATCGTTAACCTGGACGGTGGTCTAGTTCGCCCCGAGGTCGCCGCGCAGTCCGGAGGGTCGGCCTTTGTAGTGACGTACCTCGCGCTCACTCGGCCGAGGAGCGGGCTGAGTCCATGCATGCGCAGAAGCGCTGGCTGCGGCGATTAGACTGCACCTGTGGCAGATATCGAGCAGCAGAGACCAGTTCTTGTCGTCGACTTCGGAGCGCAGTACGCGCAGTTGATCGCACGGCGAGTTCGCGAAGCCAAGGTCTACTCGGAGGTGATTCCGCACACCACGACCGTCGAGGAGATCGTGGCCAAGAACCCCTTGGCTGTTGTGCTCTCGGGTGGGCCCTCGAGTGTCTACGCAGACGGTGCTCCCAAGCTCGATCCCGCACTTTTTGATCACGACATCCCGGTTTTCGGAATCTGCTACGGATTCCAGGCAATGGCAGGCGCCCTCGGCGGCACCGTTGCCGAGACCGGCACCCGCGAATACGGTCGTACCGACATCGCGGTATCCGGTGGGTTGCTGCACGACGGACTTCCCGCGACGCAGCCGGTGTGGATGAGCCACGGTGACGCCGTCACCGAAGCGCCGTCCGGCTTCGAGGTGACTGCGACCAGCGATGGCGCTCCCGTCGCAGCGTTCGAAGATCGCGCCCGCAAGCTCGCCGGCGTGCAGTACCACCCCGAGGTTCTGCATTCCCCACACGGTCAGCAGGTCCTGAGCCGCTTCCTGCACGAGATCGCCGGTATTCCGGCAGCGTGGACGGCGTCCAACATCGCCGATGCGCTGATCGAGCAGGTTCGCGAGCAGGTCGGCGACGGACACGCCATCTGCGGTCTGTCCGGTGGTGTCGACTCGGCTGTCGCTGCGGCTTTGGTTCAGCGGGCAATCGGCGACCGGTTGACGTGTGTCTTCGTCGATCACGGTTTGATGCGAGCCGGTGAGCGCACGCAGGTCGAGCAGGACTTCGTCGCGGCAACCGGTGCGCGTCTGATCACCGTGGATGCTGCGGACACCTTCATCGGTGAGCTGGCTGGGGTCACCGATCCCGAGACCAAGCGCAAGATCATCGGCCGCGAGTTCATCCGCAGCTTCGAAGGCGCAGTCAGTGATGTTCTGGGCGAGAACGCATCTCACGGTGCGACCGTCGACTTCCTCGTGCAGGGCACCCTGTACCCGGATGTCGTGGAGTCCGGCGGCGGCACGGGAACTGCAAACATCAAGAGCCATCACAATGTCGGCGGGCTGCCGGAAGACCTGCAGTTCAAGTTGGTCGAACCGCTGCGTCTGCTGTTCAAGGACGAGGTCCGTGCAGTGGGCCGCGAACTCGGTCTGCCGGAAGAGATCGTCGGACGCCAGCCGTTCCCCGGTCCCGGACTCGGTATCCGCATCATCGGTGAGGTCACCCGCGATCGCCTCGAGATCCTGCGTCATGCAGATTCCATTGCGCGCGAAGAGCTTACGTCTGCAGGCTTGGACGGAACGATTTGGCAGTGCCCAGTGGTTCTCCTCGCCGACGTCCGCAGCGTGGGCGTGCAGGGTGACGGCCGGACGTACGGTCATCCGATCGTGCTGCGTCCGGTCTCGAGTGAAGACGCGATGACCGCGGACTGGACGCGTCTGCCGTACGAGACCCTCGAGCGCATCTCGACTCGAATCACCAACGAGGTGGCGGACGTGAACCGCGTAGTCCTCGACGTGACGAGCAAGCCGCCGGGAACTATCGAGTGGGAGTAAAAAACAACTGTGCGCCTTTATTAACCCCCCGCGGTTAATAAAGGCGCACAGTAGTTTTACTTGCGGTTGCGCCGATTCGGCAGAATCACCAGCAGTAGTCCTGCCACGACGGCGGCACCGACGAACAGCCAACGGAATTGAATGTTCGCTGCCGGCGCCAGAGAGAACGGCCCGACCAACGCCCACACGCTGACCAGTAGTGCGGCCAGTCCGGCGATCAGCAGAAGTGCCGAGGGGCGCTTGGATTCTCGGGTCTCGTCCTGGTCTGTCGTCTCGTCGTACTCGCTCATGATTGCGTCACCTTCAGGCTGCCGAACGTGGCTTTGGCGTTGATGGTCAGGGTGGGAGAGTCCGGTGTCACATCACGGCCCGGGTGTATTCCGCCGTCGAGGCAACCCGATCCGTCACCCATGACGACGGTGCAGCTGTTCTTGACGTTGACGGTTGGTGGCACCATGACGGTGAACTCGCCGAACGACGCCGCGACGTCGATGGTCTTGTCCTCGGTGAACTTGACCCCGTTGAGGTCGAGAGTGAAGCTTCCGAAGGCTCCCGAATACGACGGCTCCAGCTCGGAAGCTGTTGCCGGAGTCCATCTTTGCTCACCCGAGGCGTCGAACTCGATCGGGTAGACCAGCGAGGCGAGAAGCACGAAACCCACGAGTGGTCCGGTGACGACCAGCAGGCCGTACCCCTTGCGGAAGAATGCCCCGAGGATCAGGCCGAGTGCGATGACGGCGAGTCCGACTGCACCGACCCGGCCGGGAGTGAACCACTCGTTGCCGGTTGCGGCGCCCGCTGCCCCGGTGACTGCGGCGACGATGATTGCGAGTCCGAGGACCGTCAGCGTCCAACGCGAGCGACGCTTACGTGGCGGCAACGGGAGCAGCGGTGTGGCCTTGGCTGCCGGATCCGGAAGATCCCAGGCGAACGGAGCGACACCGAGCGGATCCCAGGACGGCGGCGTGATGGCGGCCTCACCGATCACCTCGGTCGGATTGGTGCTGACCGAAGCGCTCGGGTCCTTCGACAGGTTGATCGTCGGATGAGCGGCCTGAGATTGTGGTGACTGCTGCGGATGGTCGGCCGGTCGTTCCTCGGGCACATAACTGTCGGGGAGTTTGGTGTACGGCGTGTACACGGGAGGCTGATTGGGCGCGAAGTATCCGGGGGTGAACGGCCCAGGCGTGAATCCGGTGCCTGGATACGCGGTACCTGCGCCGACATAAGGCGACGTGTTCTGCGGCAGTGCGGGCGGGATGGGCGCTCGTTGGTAGAGCAGCCACAGGCCACCGACCATCAGGATCAGCCCGATCAGTCCGGAACCACCCAGACCGACGCCGACGGGGCCGACAGTCGTAGCCGCGATGGCGAGGGCCACCAGCAAGACGATGGTCTTGGTACTGGAATCGGAACTGTGTCCGCGGCCCATCAACGACTGCGCGGGGGACGATCCGTCACCGGCACGGGCAAGTACCAACCAGCCGGCGAGGTAGAGAAGGACGCCTGAGCCACCGAAAATGGTGGACGCGACAAACGCCACGCGTACGAGAACGGGGTCGATGCCGTACCGGTATCCGATTCCGGCGCATACCCCAGCCACGTGACCTTGTGCCGGCAGACGCACGGGGCGGGTCCGCCACAGATCCTGGATCTGTTCTTGGAAAGTCGGATTGTTCATGAATCAATCCTGGCTTCCGAGGCAGCCTCCGCGCATCAGGGCCAACCCTGATCTTTGTGGTGATCGCGGGTGAGGGTGGCGGCCTGATTCAGGGTTGGACCCTGATGTGTGTCCGCGTGGTTCGTGCCAGTATCGACTATGTGCAATATCTGTCAGATCCGCCGTTCGTGAGCGGTCCCGCTCCCGGGTTTGCGGGAGGCCCGCCCGTCAACGGGGTACCGGTGCATCCCGTACCCATGAAGAAGGGCGTGCCCATTCCGGGTGCCGTGCCACTGCGAAAGCTGGAGCGGCGCTCCGGCGGTCGCATCGTCGCCGGAGTTGCGGGCGGGATCGCCGATCATCTCGGTATCGACGTCCTGAAAGTGCGCGTCGCCTTCACGATTCTTGCGGCGATGGCCGGATCCGGCATCGTCATTTACGGCGCCTTGTGGATCTTCACCTCCGCCGGCACGGACACGCAGAAGCCGTCCGCGGCCGAGCGGCAGCGGGCGTACGGCTTGATCGCACTCGGATTGGGCGGCGCAGCCGCGTTGTCCTGGTTGTTCAGCGGCACGGCGGGTTCGGTGCTCGCGCCGTTCTTCGTCGTCGCGATCGGTGCAGCCTTGGTGTGGCGCGAGTTCGACTCCGACGGTCCCCGTACTGTCATCGGCTTGCCGCAGCGGCCTACCGTTCTGACGTGGGCGCGGGTGGTCGGGGGAGCCACCTTGATCATCTTGGGTCTTGGCGTTGTCGTCCTTGCTCAGGTCGACCTCGAAGCACTGCGCTCGTCTCTCTTGGCGGTGGTCGTGACGCTGATCGGTGTCGGTTTGTTGACGGTGCCGCTGTGGCTGCGGATGTGGCGTGCTCTCGGCGCCGAGCGTGCGGCCCGAATTCGCAACGACGAACGTGAAGAGATTGCGTCGCATCTACACGACTCCGTCCTTCAGACGTTGGCTCTGATTCAGAAGCAGTCCGACAACCCACAAGAGGTGGCGCGCCTGGCCCGCGGTCAGGAACGCGAGCTGCGCAAGTGGTTGTTCAGCGGCGGCGACATCGACCACACGAGCCTGACGGAAGGCCTGAAGATCATCGCCGGTGAAGTGGAAGACCAGCACGGTGTCACGGTCCGTCCCGTCACTGTCGGCGACGTACAACTCGAAGGCGAAGGCGTCGAGAACGGCCTGCCCAAGGAAGCGTTCACCGCGCTCCTCGGTGCGACGCGTGAAGCTCTCGTGAACTCGGCAAAGCACTCGGGGGAGAAGGAAATCAATCTGTTCGCCGAGGTCGAGGGTGATCAGGTCAGTGTGTTCGTTCGTGACCGCGGCGTCGGATTCGACGTCGACGCGGTGCCGGAGGATCGCCAGGGGCTGGCCAAGTCGATTCGTGGTCGAATCGAGCGGCGCGGTGGCCGCGTCGTGGTTCGATCCGACATCGGAAAGGGCACCGAAATCCGCGTGCACATGCCGCTCGGTGACTCTGCTCTAAAGTGGGACCAGACTGCTGACCGTGTCGACAACCCCGAGGAACAGCCCCAGTGACTTCGCTTGCGCCGCCCCCGTACCGCGTATTTCTTGTCGACGATCATGCAGTGTTCCGCTCCGGGGTGAGGGCCGAGCTCTCGCGCGAGACGGATATGGATGTCGTCGGTGAGGCCGGCGGCGTCGCGGAGGCAATCGCCGGTATCAACTCGACGAAGCCGCATGTCGTTCTGCTCGATGTCCACATGCCCGACGGTGGTGGAGTGGCAGTTCTGCGCGGAATCGATTCCGGCCCGGTGTGCCTGGCGCTCAGCGTTTCCGATGCCGCCGAAGACGTGATCGCGGTGATCCGCGGCGGTGCGCGCGGGTACGTGACCAAGACGATCTCGGGATCCGAACTTGCCGAGGGCGTACGACGCGTTGCCGGTGGTGACGCGGTGTTCGGGCCGCGCCTGGCAGGTTTCGTGTTGGACTCCTTCACCGGACGCTCCAATGCACCCGAGCCACAACTCGATCCGGAACTCGATTCTCTTACTCCGCGGGAACTCGAAGTGCTCAGATTGCTGGCACGTGGGTACACCTACCGTGAAATTGCCGAGGACCTGGTGATTTCCGTGAAGACCGTCGAGACTCACGCATCGAACGTTCTGCGAAAGACTCAGCAGTCCAATCGCAATGCGCTGACACGTTGGGCACATCGCCGACAGATCGACTGAATTTCCGCGCACCCTTTCGCGATTGCGAGTGAAGGCGCACCATGGACCGATGACGGAACCACTGGCGCTCGCGTCGAGACGTGGGCGTTGGGTTGTCGCCGCCACCGTTCTCGGCTCGAGCATGGCTCTCCTCGACGGCACCGTCGTCAACATTGCTCTGCCGCACATCGGCGAGGACTTGAATTCCGGTGTCGCCGGGCTGCAGTGGACTCTCAGCGGATACACCTTGGCATTGGCGTCGCTGATACTGCTCGGCGGAGCCCTCGGCGATCGTTGGGGTCGGCGGCGGGTATTCGTGTGGGGGACGGTCTGGTTCGCGGTCGCGTCGTTGCTGTGCGGAATTGCACCTGACATCACATTTCTGGTGATTGCGCGGATCCTGCAGGGAGTGGGAGCTGCGCTCTTGACGCCTGGCAGCCTTGCCATCATTTCCGCGTCACTTCGCGAGGAGGACCGCGGTGCGGCGATCGGCTTGTGGTCGGGCTTGGGTGGTGTCGCCGGCGCTATCGGTCCGCTGTTCGGTGGTTGGCTGGTGGAAGTGGCGGGATGGCGATCGGTGTTCCTGCTCAACATTCCGTTGGCGATCGTCGTGGTGTGGGCAGCGGTGCGCCACGTGCCCGAGAGCCGCGATCCGCATCCGCCCGAGCACCTGGACGTGGTCGGATCTGCCTGCGCAGTAGTCGGTCTCGGGGCGCTTACGTACGGGCTGATCGAAGTCAACCCGGTAGTCGGGCTGGTCGGGGTGCTCGCGCTGTGCCTGTTCGTTGTGGTGGAACGTCGATCGCCGAGTGCGTTGGTGCCGCCGTCCCTGTTTCGTTCGCGGATGTTCGTCGCGGCCAATCTGGTGACTCTTGCGGTCTATGCGGCTCTTGGCGGTGTGTTCTTCCTGCTCGTGCTGCAATTGCAGTTGGTCGCGGGGTACTCACCGGTGGCTGCCGGCGTCGCAACGGTACCGATCACCTTGGCATTGTTGCTGTTGTCTTCGCGCGCGGGCAGTTACGCGCAGACGCACGGACCGCGATTGCCGATGACGGTCGGGCCCGCCGTGGCCGCGGTGGGGTTGGTGTTGATGACGCGGATCGGCCCGGATGCGTCGTACCTGACCGTCGTGCTGCCGGGAGTTCTGGTCTTCGGGCTCGGCCTGGCGGTGATGGTGGCGCCGTTGACTGCGGCCGTGCTCGGCTCGGTGCCGGTGGAGCAGTCCGGGATCGCGTCAGGTGTGAACAATGCCGTTGCTCGCACGAGCCAGCTTCTTGCGGTTGCGGCCTTGCCTGCCCTGGTGGGTATCGATGCCGAGAGCCTGGTCGATCCGTCGAGTTTCTCCGACGGTTTCCGGTATGCGATGTACATCTGTGTGGCGCTGCTGTTGATCGGTGCGGCCATCGCCGCGACGCTGATCCGTACTCCGACTGTCGAGCCTGTTCAGGAATCGGATTCGGTTGCGTGCAAGCCGCATTGTGATCTGACGGGACCTGCAGTGCAACCGAATCCGATGAGGGACTAGACGCTGATGTCGCGATCTCGGCTGGGCACCAAGGGGATTGCCGCGGCTGGAAATGCCGCGACTATCGCGAAAGCGAGCGGGTAGCCGACCGCGCCGATCAGCGCACCGACCACCGGGCCCACTGCTGACGCGGCAATGAACTGGCCGGTGTTCTGTGCGCCCAACGCTTTTCCTTGCCATTTCGGCCCGGCCGCTTCGGCGACGGATGTGAACGCCAAACCGTTGTCGGCGACGCTGACGGTGGTTGCCAGCAGCAGGATCAGGGCCGGAACGCCCCAAGGCGCTGCGCCGGCTGCTGCCATTGCCAACATGACCGCGGATGCGGAGACGGCAACCAACCTCAGCGGGCCTACTCTGCTTCCGGCGCGATCACTCCAGATGCCGACGACGATGCGGCCGAGCGCACCCACGAACTGGGAGATCCCGATCAGGAGTCCAGCGGGCGCCGCGTCCCAGCCTTGCTCGCTGATCAGCCAGACCAGACCGAACGTCGAGAGGGTGAACTGCGGAAACACCAGCAGTGCCGAGACGAGGTGAATGCGCCAGAGGAACCAGTTCGAGCGATAAGGGTTGATCGTCTCGACCGGGATATCGGTGGACCGCGCCGCCGGTCGCGGGGGATTGACCAATGCGACGGCACAGATCAGGGCGAGGACGCCGTTGAGCGCCACCGACAGTCCGACGGCCGAACCGATTCCTACGTTCGCGGCGAGAGTCGGGATGGTCAACGACGCAATGGTCACGCCCAGTGGCTGTGACATCTGCCTGATGCCCATCGCAAGGCCGCGCCGATCCTTGGGAAACCAGCCGACCACAACACGCCCACTGGCGGCGTTGGTGCTCGCCGCAGCCATTCCGCCCAGTAGAAATGCGATCCCGAGGAGGGCGTAGTTGTCGGTGGTGGTCGCGGCGAGCGCGGCGATCGCCGTCAGCGCGAGCCCGATGGAGATGACCCATTTCTCACCGAATCTGTCGGCCATCGCTCCCCACGCCACCAAGGTGAGAACCATGCCGAAAGTGGGTGCAGCGGCCAGGGTTCCGGCTTGCGTCAACGAGAGGCCGTGCTCGGAATGCAGCAGCGGGATCAAAAAGGCGGGGGTGCTGACGAAGACGGTGCCTGCGGCCTGGGCTGCGACGCCGATTCCGAGCATCGTCCACGCCTTCGGGGAGACGGCCGTCTTTTCCAACCGCGACGCCTGCGTCATGGTGCCCTCCGATTTCTACGCTGTTCGACGATGCCGACGCTACTCGCGTAGTTTCACATGTTGAAACCAGAATCCCACTATTTGGTCAAACTTGGGCGGCCCAGGGTGCGAAATGCCCACCCGTTTTCGAGCGAACGGTACGACGATCGCCTTGGGTGCGCCGAAAGGTACGTTCGCTCGGGAAGGGGTCAGCGATGGGGCAGGCGAACCGTGAAGATCGTGCGCCCGTCCACCTGGTCGACGCCGATGGTGCCGCCGTGCAAGTGCACGTTTTCGACGGCGAGGGAGAGCCCGAGTCCGCTGCCCTCGCTGCGTCCGCGCGCGGTGTCGACCTTGTAGAACCGCCGAAAAATCGCCTGCCGGTCTTCGGGTGAGATGCCGGGGCCGTGGTCGACGACGGTGATGACGGAGAAATCGGGTTCTGCGCTCAACTCGACGCGAACCGGAGGCGCTCCGTGGCGCAGTGCGTTGCCGACGAGGTTGGCGACGACTATGTCGATTCGACGTGAATCCACTCTGGCGCTGACGCTTTCGGGTGCACGGAGTTCGACGGTTTCTGTCCAACCTCGGCTCTCGAGTGTGCGCTCGGTCAATTCGACGAGGTCGACGTCGTCGAGGACGAGACGCGCCTGTTGTGAGTCGTGGCGCGACATTTCGATCAGATCTTCGACAAGTCGAGTGAGCTTGCCGATCTCACTGCTCACGATGCGCGCTGCAGCGGCGGCGTCTGGCGGAAGATTGGGGATCTCTTCGCGGAGGATTTCGCTGACCGGAACCAATGCCGCCAGCGGCGTTCGAAGCTCGTGGGAGACGTCGGCGACAAATCTTCTCGACTGCTCTTCCGATTCTTCCAGACCTCGGATGACCGCTTCGTTGCGAGCGACCATGTTGTTGAATGTTGTTGTGACCTGGGCAAGTTCGGCTACTCCATCTTCGGGGAGCCGGACGCTCAGGTCGCCGTCGGCGGCGCGGGCGGCGGCCTCGTCCAGGCGTTTGAGCGGACGGACCAGCGTCGACGCGATCCAGAGTCCGAGCAGACCGCTCACCAGCACACCCGCCGCGAGGGTGAGACCGACAGCTCGAAGCAGGTCGTCGAACTTGTCCTGCACCCCTACCAGCGGCCGGATGGTGACGGCTTTGACCAGTGTCTCGTTGTCGTAGCCGTCGTCTGCAGTCATGTCCACGACATTGACCGACATTCCCAACATGATGCGCTGGGAGTCGAGTCTCTCGAAGCGGATCAGTTTAGGACTGTCCAAACCCTCTTCGAAGCTGGGTGGGATCGTTGCCGCATCCACTGATCCTTGTCGGATGACTTCGCCGTCGACGATCAGAGTCATGTCGGACTGGAAGATCTGGTCGAGGGTGTCAGGTGTCAACCCGTCTACCGGCGGTCCGTTGCTGTACTGCAGTTCGTCGCGAAATTGTGCCGTTGCCACGTCCTGAGCGTTGGAATAGATCCACGACCGCGCCATGAACGAGACGACGCCTGCGGTTGCCCCGGCGATGATCACGACGATTGCGATGAACACGAGCACGAGCCTGGTCCGCAGACCGTCGACCCGAAGCCAGGTCGGTCTCATCGGGCCGGGCTGGTGTTGAAGCGATACCCGAACCCGCGCACCGTTTCGATCACGGTCGGTGCGGCTGGGTCGTCCTCGATCTTTCCGCGCAGCCGCTGCACTGCTGCATCGACGATTCGTGAGTCGCCCAGGTATTCCTGGTCCCAGGCTGCGGACAACAATTGCCTGCGGCTGAGAACCTGTCCGGGGTTTTCGGTCAGCGCCAGTATCAGTCGGAGTTCGGTCGGAGTCAGGGTCAGCAGCGTCCCGGCCTTGCGTACCTGCAATGACGACCGATCCAATTCCAGGTCGCCGAACTTCTCTGCGCCCGGCGCCACATCTGAACGCGATGTTGCGGGGGCCGAGCGCCGCACGACGGCTTTGATCCGAGCATCGAGGACACGCGGACTGGCCGGTTTGACGACGTAGTCGTCGGCACCGGCCTCGAGGCCGGCAACAGTGTCGATGTCGTCGGATCTGGCGGTCAAGATGATGATCGGGATCGAACTGCGCGTACGGATGCGTCGACAGATCTCGTAACCGTCGGCTCCCGGCAGTCCGAGGTCGAGTAGGACGAGGTCGGTGGAGCCGAGGACGTCGTCGAAATCGCCGTTACCGTCGGGCCGATGGCTGACGTTGTGCCCGAGTCGGTTCAGTCCCAACGTGATTGCCTCGGCCACCGCTGGATCGTCTTCTATGAAAAGAATGCTCACCATGCGCTCACCTTGGACTCGCCATGATCAGGGGCCTTCTGCGGTCGGAGGAATCTCGGTCAGCCAAGGGTACAGGGGTCACACTTTCGAGAGCCGTTCGTTGCCTGAGTCCGCCAGCACCGCGTGCCGTGCGACGCTGGTGTTCAACGGAAATGCCGACACGGCGAGGGTGTAGCAGCCGACGAGCAGTAGCGCACCGATCACGTCACTCGGCCGGTGCCATTGCAACACGACTACCGAGATCGCGGTCCCGATGGTGATCAGCGCGCCGTTGACTGCAACGACTGCCCGCCACCTCGAGGGTGTGACGAGCACGATTGCGCAGACCAGAGCAGCGATGGCCGTCAGCGTGCCGCTGGGGAAGGAATTGTGCATCACCAGGCCGTTCAGGTCCGGTCGATCCAACGATTGTTTGAGAACCCAGGCCGTCGTGATGGGACCGAGGGTCACGACGACGACGCGTAGGGCCAGCGCAATCGGGTTGTTGCGCAATGTGATCATGAGTGCCACGAGCACTCCTCCCACTATCAGTATCGGAGTGACGAGGCCGATGAACTCGGTGGAGAACACACTGAGTCCTTCGGAAGTGGCCGCGCCCACCATGAGTTGTTGGTCGACGATCTGACCACCAGTAGTGTTGACTGCCAGTTCGAATTCGACGACTCCGAGGATCAGGAGTGCCAGTGCGGCAATCAGTCTCGCGGGTTTGACTCGAGTCATGATCAGCCTTCCGCTCTCTCGTCCGAAGGGTTGCTCAGTTGGGGCGGGCATTCCCCGCCGGGAGTGGTTGCCAATTCGAAATGCCACATCTCGTTGGCATAGGTCTGACAGAGGCCGTAATCATTGCCGTGCTGGATGAGCCAGTCGTCGGCATCGGTCGGTCCGATGTCGACGGCTTGTCCGCTGACATGCTTCGACAGACTCGGGGAGTGCACCCATTTGGACGCTTCGTTCATGCTGCCGTACTTGACGACGGCTTCGTCGAACAGTCGCTGTTGGTATGCGGCGGACCGCCAACCCGAGGTGACGTGCATGTTCACTCCGGAGGCCTGTGCGTCGGCCGCTGCCGACTGCAGCGCCGCGAGAAGGGCGGAATCGAGACGGGCCAGTGCAGGTACATGGGTATCCTGCACGCTGATGCCGTCCTCGATCTCGCCGCCTGCGGGTCCTGAATCAGGCTGAGTGGCAAGGTAATTACCACTCTTGGGCTTTGCTTCTTCTGTGTACGAGCATGCGCTGAGCGTGAGCGCACCCAGTGCGACTGCACCGAGTGCGGCGAGGCGGATTATTCCGCGGTGGCTGGGCATACAACAGAGACTGCTCGGTCAGTGTCACCGTCAGGTGGTCGCCGTTCGTCGACGGTGTCACGGTCTGAAACAGCTCTGTAACAGGACGGAACGGGGCTGGTGAGCGCGCTTTACACGGGGCGCGGGATCGATGCGAAAGTCGACAGTTCGAACCACGAAGGCAAGCTACGACGCAACGCCGTAGGCCCCGAAATGGTGACGTCACCTGACCGTATGGCGTCCGACCAGGTCAGGTTACCGCGCCAGATCTCGGTCATCGGTCGCAAGCCCGCAGAGACCGACACCGCAACGTCGAAACCCGGATCGATATCGCACATGTCCACCTCCCCGGAATTGATGACGAGCCACCAGTTTCGCGAATGTTCACGCACTCCGGAGAAAACGAAGTGCACCACGGTCTTTCCGTCGGGAACCACGGAGTGATCCACGCGTCGATGCATGTCCCACAGCAGCAGTTTCGGATCCAGGTCTTCATCGCCCAGCTCGCCGATCCACCTGGTACCCCAGATTCCGAGAGCTTCGACCACAGGGCGCAGTTCTCGGCCCGCGTCGGTCAATCGGTAACTGACGACGCAGTCGGTTTCTTCTCGCTCCACGATGCCGGCGATCGCGAGTTGGTGCAGCCGCGTGGAGAGCAGAGTCGGTGACATTCGCGGAAGTCCGCGTCGGAGATCGTTGAAATGGTCGCTTCCCATCATCAGTTCGCGCAGGAGAAGCAGCGTCCACCGCTCGTCGAGTAGCTCCATCGCCTTGGCGACGGGGCAGAACTGGTGGTACGAGGACCCCATCACTCGATCGTAGGCCTCTGGAGTGCTCCGGTACAGATTTCGTACTGGAGAGGAGTGAACCGTCGTCGTAGCGTCGAAGTAACGGCATGAATGTTGTCGGGCTCCGAGGTTGTTGGGCTCCGAGTACCAAAAATATTGAAGGAGAACGGTAATGAGTGAATCGACGGAAACGCTCGGGCTGGATCGTGAGCTGAAGGCCAAGCATCGGGCCATGTGGGGTCTCGGTAACTATCCGGCGGTGGCCACGCAGGTCATTGCGGAACTCGGGCCGGTACTGGTCGGCGAGTGCGGTGTGCAGAAGGGTGACCGCGTGCTGGACGTCGCGGCGGGGTCCGGCAATGCCGCCATTCCGGCGGCCGCGCTGGGTGCGCAGGTGATTGCCACTGACCTGGCTCCCGAATTGTTCGTAGCGGGTAAGGAGGCCGCTTCCCTCGCCGGAGTCGAATTGGACTGGCAGGAGGCCGATGCCGAGGCTCTTCCTTTCAGTGACAACGAGTTCGACGTGGTGCTTTCGTGCGTCGGTGTGATGTTCGCACCGCATCATCAGCGCGCCGCGGACGAACTTGTGCGAGTGTGCCGACCCGGCGGAAAGATCGGAGTGCTGAGTTGGACTCCGACGGGATTCATCGGCGAGATGTTCAAAACGATGAAGCCGTACGCACCGCCGCCTCCTGGTTCGCAGCCGGCGCCTTTGTGGGGCGATGAGAACCATGTTCGTGATCTGCTCGGCGATGTGGCCACGAGGAAAGACGTACTTCGTGTGGACACATTCAGCGGGCCGGAAGAGTTCCGTGATTTCTTCAAGAAGAATTACGGGCCGACCATCGCGGTGTACCGGAACATCGCCGGCGATCCTGACCGAACGCAGGCGCTGGACCGCGATCTGCTCGAATTGGCGGAAAGGTACGGCAGCGGAAGCGAACCGTTCACGATGGAGTGGGAGTACCTGCTGGTCACCGCGACGCCCGGTGGGGGAGGTGCGTGATGACGACGGTCGAGTTCGCGCCACTGAAATCGGCGATCACAGGTTCTGTGTTCGGCCCCCGAGATCCGGAGTACGACGACGCCAGATCGATCTGGAACGGGCAGATCGATCATCGTCCGGCGGTGATCGCCAGGTGCCGGTCGGCGTCGGATGTGGCTGTGGCACTTGCATTTGCCAGAGCCCATTCGTTGGAGGTTTCGGTCAGAGGTGGCGGGCATTCCTACCGAGGCACATCGGTGTGTGAAGGCGGCGTGATGATCGATCTCAGTGCGATCAACGTAGTCAGCGTCGCCCCGTCAGCAAAGCGAGCCAGGGTCGGTGGTGGTGCGACGATCGCCGACCTCGACAAGGCGACGCAGGAACACGGGTTGGCGGTGACCGGCGGAGTGATCAGTGATACCGGCGTCGGTGGCCTGACACTCGGTGGTGGCATGGGGTGGTTGACCCGCACGCTCGGCCTGTCGATCGACAATCTGGTGTCGGCAGAGGTGGTGCTCGCCGACGGTTCGATCGTTCGAGCCTCCGAGAACGATCACAGCGACTTGTTCTGGGCACTGCGCGGTGGCGGCGGAAATTTCGGAGTGGTCACCGAGTTCGAGTACCGTCTGAGCGAGATCGGTCCGGAAGTGCATCTGGGACTGTTCTTCTGGGGGATGGAGGACGGACCCGCGGCGCTTCGTCTGTGCCGCGAGGTAGTGCCTGCCCTGCCGAGAAATGCGGGCGCGATGGTTGCCGTCAGTTTGTCCGCGCCGCCGGCGCCGTTTGTCCCGGATCAATTTCACCTACTGCCCGGATACGCGTTGCTGGTAGCCGGTTTCGGATCGGAAGTAGAACACTCGAACGCGATTGCGCCGATTCGAGAGGGCTTGCCGACGCTTTTCGAGTTCGTCACTCCGATCCCGTACGTCGGCTTGCAGTCGATGCTCGACGAATCGGAACCGTGGGGTGCGTACGCCTATGAGAAGGCTTTGGACCTGGTGGATTTCTCCGACGACGTGATCGATGTTCTGACCGAACAAGCGGGCAAGAAATCGTCGCCGATGTCCTTCATGCCGATCTTTCCGCTGCAGGGAGCTTTCACTTCCGTCGGCGAGGACGACACAGCGTTCGGTGGTTCTCGCACACCGCATTACGTGTGCAATATGACGGCGACGGCCACCGATGCCGGGACGCTGGAATTGGATCGATCGTGGGTGCGTGAGACCTGGGAAGCCTTGCGTCCGTTCTCGTCCAACCAAGGCGGGTACGTCAACTTCATGACCGACGTCGACGAGGACCGAGTGCGAGCTTCCTACGGCGCGGGGAAGTACGCGCGGTTGTCCGCAGTCAAGGCGAAGTACGACCCGGACAACGTGTTTCACCTCAATGCAAACATTCTGCCTGCGTGAAGCTTGTGCTCAGACCGTGAACACCAGTCAGGCGGTGAACACCAGGATGACGACGATCAGTGCGGCCAAGACGATGACGGCGACCATGCCGGTCATGGCGAGGGGAGCCCACGCGACTACCTTGTCGCGGGTGCTGGCATCGGCGGGTCCGGTCGGCATCCGCGGCGGCCAGGAGAACATGTCCATCGGACTGGGAACATTTCGCAGTGGCGTGTTCTGTTGCACTGCAGGAAGTCCGGTGACCGTGGAGCCGGTCAGGCGATTGCGGCGGTGTGGGTCGGCGAGTTGTGTGGTGCGGTGAGCCCAGGCCGGCACGGCGCCCTCGGACGAGTAGACGGGAGCGTCGATCAACTGATCGATCGTGCCGCCGCCGGTCGCGGCTGCGGCGAGCGCGTCGCGTGCCTGAGCCATCGTCGGCCGACGGGTCGGGTCCGGCTCGAGGAGCTGAAGGAGAACATCGGTGAGCGGTCCAGACTTGGTGGGTCGGTAGATCTCGGCCTTGGCGACACGATGCAGTAGGGCGATGGCGTCCGAGTCGATGCCGAAGGGCGGTTGGCCCTCGATCACCGTGTAGAGCGTCGACCCGAGTGAGAAGACGTCGCTGGCCTCGGTGGGGTCGTCGCCGCGGGCAACTTCGGGTGCGAAGTACGCGGGAGTGCCGGTGATGACCTCGTCCTGGGTGTCGGACACGTCGCTCTTTGCGCGGGCGATGCCGAAGTCGCTGATCTTGACGGTGCCGAGGGACTTGCCTCGGTCGGCGATCAGGATGTTGCCGGGTTTGATGTCGCGGTGGACGATGCCGGCGGCGTGCGCTTCGGTGAGTGCCGCAGCGATCTGCGCGCCGATCTGCGCGACTTCGAGTGGTGGCAACGTGTCCGCCAGGTTCATGGCCTGGGCGAGGCTGCGAGCCGGGAAGTACTCCATGACCAGCCAGGGTTCGCCGGACTCGATCGCGACGTCGTACATGGCGATGGAGTGGGGATGGGTGAGCTTTGCGGCGTTCCTGCCCTCGCGCAATGTACGTTCGCGGACCTCTTCGGCCGTTTCGGTGTCGAGGCCTTCCGTACTTGTGACCTGTTTCACCGCGACGTCGCGGCTGAGGAGGGTGTCGCGGGCCAGCCAGACGGCGCCCATCCCTCCGTCGCCGATCTTGGAGCGGAGTCGGTACCGCCCCGCCAGCAGGTATTCGGGCCCGATGCCCCTCCCGGTCTGCTCTTGAGCTGTCACATCTCAAGGTTAATGGATTGATGCCACTGTGACGCTCGAGGCTCCTGTGAACTGGGTTTTTGGCTCTGCTTGACGTGTCGGGGGTGACACGGTTTACTGAAAACAGTTCGAAAATATGTTCGAAATTGCTGTTCGTTGGATGCATGTCAGACCCGACTTCCCCGCGGTTTGCCGGCTGGTTATGGATTGCTGCCGAGTGAGTTTTTCCGGTGTTCCGGAGGATGGGGATGACCGAGGTGACCGAGTTGGTAGAGCTGTCGGCAGATGCGGCGGGGTTGTCCCGTCAGGATCGGCTGGCACAGCTCCGCCGACAGATCGCGTCCATTCCCTCGCGAGGCGATACGTCGTTTTCGGGACCGAGTGTTTCCGGACCTGGTGTTTCTGTGGCCGGTGTTCCTGTGGCTGGTGTTTCCGGGACAAGTGCAGCGGCCTCCGAGAGTGTTGCCGACCGGGACAGGCCGGTTGTGGACCGTGCGCACAAAGCCGGTGTCCTCCCGGTCCCGGAGGGTATCGCCGCATTGTTACCGCAGGGCGGTTTGGTGCGGGGAACCGTGGTGTCCGTCGAGGGTGCAGCGTCCTTGCTTTTGGGATTGGTCGCATCGGTGACGGCGTCCGGAGGACATGTTGCAGTCATCGGGCAGCCTCGATTGGGATTGCTGGCAGCGTACGAGATGGGTGCGCAACTGGAACGTCTGGCACTCATTCCGGCGCCTGGGCCGGATCCGGTCGAGATCGCCGCCGTGCTGCTCGACGGTATGGATCTGGTGATTCTGGGATTGGCGGGTGCGTCGGTATCCCCGTCGCGTGCTCGGGCGGTGGTCGCACGTGCTCGGAGCAAGGGCTCGACTCTTGTTGTCACCGAAGGTCACTGGGACGGAGCCGAGGTTCGGTTGGACGCTCGGGTTCATGGCTATGGTGGGTTCGGTCAGGGCCGGGAGTTGGGGCGTGGACGGCTCAGTTCCCTGAGCCTCGCGGTTCGTGCTCGGGGGCGCTCGTTCCAGCCCCGGACCACGCGTCTGGACATCTGCAGTGCAGCCGGGCGGGTCGAGTGGGTACCTTCTCGGCCGGTCGAGGATGTGTCGTCGCAGGTGGTGTCGGAGCAGGTGGTGTCGTCGCAGGTGGTGTCGTCGCAGGTGGTGTCACTGTGAGCAGAGTTCTGGCGTTGTGGTGCCCGGACTGGCCGGCGGTGGCAGCGGCAGCGCTTGCCGATCTTCCGGCCACACATCCCGTCGCGGTCACTTCGGGTAATCGGGTGATCGCATGTTCGGCGACGGCTCGTGCGGAGGGAGTGCGACGAGGCCTGCGCCGACGCGAGTCGCAGGCTCGCTGCCCGGAACTGTATGTGGCGATGGCAGATCCGGAACGCGATGCAAAATTGTTCGAGCCGGTGGCCGCGGCCATCGACGCGGTGGCACCGGGCGTCGAGGTACTCCGTCCTGGTTTGTTGGTGCTCAGCGCGCGTGGTGTCAGTCGGTACTTCGGTTCTGAGGAAGCTGCGGCGGAACGATTGGTGGATCAGGCATCTGCTGCGGGTGTCGAGAGTCAGGTGGGGGTGGCAGATCAGCTGTCCACGGCGGTCATTGCCGCGCGCCGGGCAGCGCTGGTGCCGCCGGGGGAGGGGGCACGGTTTCTGGCGCCGCTACCCATGCCGGAGTTGGCGGCCGAACCCAGCCTGTCTGCACCGCATCGCGGGGAGTTGGTGGATCTGCTGCGCAGGCTCGGGATCAGAACCATCGGTGCTTTTGCGGATCTACCGGCAGTGGACGTCGCTTCGCGTTTCGGTGCCGATGCGGTGCTCGCGCATCGTGCGGCGCGCGGTGAACCCGAACGGCCACCGTCGGCGCGGACACTTCCGCCGGACCTGGAGGTGGAGCAGCATTACGATCCGTCGATCGAGCGGGTGGATGCCGCAGCGTTTGCCGGGCGCGCCTTGGCGAGTCTCCTGCACGACAAGTTGTCTGCTGCCGCGGTGGCGTGCACCCGTCTGTCGATTTCGGCCAGTACGGGTAACGGTGAAAATCTTTCTCGGACTTGGCGTTGCGCCGAACCTCTGACGCCGGAGGGAACGGCCGATCGAGTGCGATGGCAACTGGATGGCTGGCTCACCGGGCGCAGTGAGACCCGGCCAACCGCAGGCATAGCCGTGTTGCGTCTGGAACCGGTGGAGGTGGTCAGTGCCGGCGCTTTGCAGTTGGGGCTGTGGGGCGGTGTCGGCGACGAGGAGGAGCGAGCCAGGCGAGCATTGGTGCGCGTGCAGGGTCTTCTGGGTGGCGAATCGGTTCAGGTCGGTGTCCTGAGCGGAGGTCGAGGGCCCTTGGAGCGAATTACCTTGTTGCCCTTGGGTGACGAGCGGGTAGCTACCCATGATCCGACAGCCCCGTGGCCGGGCCGTCTGCCACAACCGTCTCCGGGGTCGATCTTCGTCGACAATCCCAAGGTGTGGCTGGGGGATGTGGCCGGTAACGCCGTGTACGTCACTGAGCGCGGTGTCTTCAGTTCGCAGCCGGGAAGGCTGAAGTGGGGGAGCAAGGAATGGGCAGTGCAGGGGTGGGCCGGGCCCTGGCCGGTTGACGAGCGATGGTGGGACGCTGCCTCGGCACGCACGGCGGCGCGGGCTCAGGTTCTGTTGGAGGAATCGCGTGCGCTGCTGATGATCTGTGAAGGCGGTGGATGGTCGGTGGAGGGTGTGTACGAATGAGCTCGCAGGTATAGCCAGCTGTACCCGCCTGGTCGAGTCGACTGTACGAACAGTAGGGGCGTTGGCACCATCGTCATGCCGTCGCTCGGCTCCTAGCGTTGATGACATTCAAAAAGTAACCGTTGCAATGATTCTCACCGTTGCAACTCTTTACGAGGAGTGTCATGGCAACGGCGGGTCGACCTGAAGTTTGCGGAACCGATCGACTTCACTACGAGCAGACGGAGCTGCACGACGCACAACTTCTGGCGTACGACGAGTCTGGCGAAGGCCGGATCGTGGAGGTGTTCGGCGATGTCGCCACAGCCGAGCACATCGTCATCTTCGTGCCTGGCAACGACAACGGATTGGGAAACTACTTCGACGAGAACCGTCCGACCGGACCACGAGCGAGCGGATGGACACTGGGAAGAATGCTCCGAACGCTCGGACCGGACGATCAAGTCGCGGTGATCGTGTGGGTCGGCTATCGGACGCCGTGGGGATTTCTCGAGTCGTTCTCGCGGACACTCGCAGAACGCGGTGCGATCGATCTGGCGCGATTGACACACATCCTGCCGCGTTCGGCGCATGTCACGCTCATCGGACACAGCTACGGGGCCGTGGTGTGCGGACTCGCCCTCCCGTCGGCGCGAGTAGACGATTGTGTGGTGCTCGGTAGCCCGGGGATGGGGACCAGTTCTCGCGAAGACCTGTGCTTTGCCGGAAATCTCTGGGCCGCGCTGGGGCCGTCGGACTGGATTCGGTATTTCCCACGCGTGAAGATCGGTCGCCTCGGGCACGGCCCGTCTCCAGTTCGGGCGCAGCACGGAGCTGTTGTTTTCGACACCGGTGCCATTCGAGGGCATTGTGGATACTTCGCCGATGCAAGCGAGTCGCTGCGCAACATCGCGAGGATCGGGCTCGGTCGCTACGACGAGGTCACGCGGCCAGGGCAGTTGCCGCCTCGGCTGACAGCTTCAGCAATCCACGAGGACAGGTCTATCCTGGGAACTCGTGAGTGTCGCTAACGTACGAAGTGCCGGCGGGGTCCAGATCAGCTACCGCGATTCCGGCTCGCATCCCAGTGTTGCCGATCTGCCTCCGGTAGTCCTCGTGCACGGAATGGGTGGCGACAGCGGTACCTGGGACAAGTTCGCGCGGACCTTGCGATCACGCAACCGGCGAGTTGTCTCGGTCGATCTTCGCGGCCACGGCCGGAGCGCTCGGGCGTCGTCGTATCTGTTCGACGAGTTCGCCGACGACGTCATGGACGTGTGTGATCATCTCGAACTCGATCAGGTGGATCTCGTCGGCCATTCGCTCGGCGGGCACGCGGCGTCGTTGATCGCGCAGAAACGACCCACCGTGGTGCGGAAGTTGGTCATCGAGGAAGCGCCGTTGCCGCTACGCACAGGTGACGCAGAACAGGTATTCGCGAGGAAATTGCCGAGTGTGCCAGAACTGTGGCATGCAACAACAAGTCTGGTTCGGCACCCGCGAGCTGCGCTCACGTTCGATCGCTCGATGACGCGGTCCGCGCTCGAGCAGTTCCGCCGACCGGATCCGCAGTGGTGGGATCGGTTGCCGCTCATCGAAGCTGACATGTTGTTCCTGCGTGGAGGTCTGGGCGGGATGGTGGATCCCGATCGCCTCGACGCTGTTGCAGCCACCGTCGCGCGCTGCGAATTGGTCTCGTTCCGTACCGGCCACAGTGTCCATCGCGACGGCCATCGCCAATTCGAATCCGTTGTGTTGCCGTTCATTTCCTGAAAGCGCAATACTCGATCAGTTCCGGCAAGAACCCATCCGCTACGCGTGCGGCACCGAATGTACTTCCATGCATACCAACGGCAACGACTGGTCCCCACACGAATACGTCGACGCGGTAGCACGATCCGTTCACGGTGAGACCGTCCGATGGCCGCAGGGACCGAGTATGGATGCGGTGATCGTTCTGCCAGTTCATGCCCGAAACCATCCGGGGAAGAATGCGGTTCTGCTCTGGAATCACGACTTCGGTTGGTCGTGGGGTGTCGAGGAGGCTGACGTGCGAAGGACGATTTCGATTGTCGACCCTCTCGGTATCGGCCGGACACCGGATCCGCTGCGCTGCGCGGATCGAGTCATCGAACTGATCAGCGCCGAGGCAGTTTGCTCGCGCATGTGTAGCGAACACTGATTCGGTCAACTCTGGGGCCACAACGCCTCCGAGAGGACGACGCCCGTGAACCCAGAGAACGTTCCTGCCTCGCACTGTCATTCATTGCCGCGCCGGACGTTCCTCGGTGGCGTCGGTGCTCTTGTCCTCGCCGGAGTGGCAGACGTGGCAACCGGCGCGGCGAGCGCGGCGCCGGCGAAAGCATCGCCCGCCGATCGGTTTCCGCAGAAACCCAACATCGTTGTCATCATCACCGATCAGGAGCGCCGGCCGATGTATTGGCCGCAGGGCTGGGCTGATCAGAATCTGCCCAACCGCAAGAGGATTGCCGATCACGGGCTGACGTTCGACCAGGCAGTGTGCAATACCGCGATGTGCTCGCCCAGTCGTAGTACGTTCTTCACCGGCCTCTTTCCCGCGCAGCACGGGGTCACCAGAACCCTCACCGAAGGCGGCACTGTCTCACCCACCGAGCCACAGTTACAAGTCTCCGAGCAGAACATGGCAAAGCTGCTGGCGTCGGCCGGCTACAACGTTCAGTACCGGGGGAAGTGGCATCTGAGCAAAGGCGTCGAGGGTGGTGATCCGACAAGTGACGATGTAGCGGGATTCGGCTTCGAAGGGTGGATTCCCCCCGACGCGGGTCAGGACACCAATCCTGACCACTTCGGTGGCGGGTGCGCCGACCATGATCGCCGTGTTGCCGAGGAGGCAGTCGATTTCCTCTCCGGATCTGCGGTCGCATCCGGGCAGCCTTGGGCGCTCATCGTCTCGTTCGTGAACCCACACGACGTCCTCGCGTACCCCCAGACCTGGAATGCGATGAACGGAACGTGCGACAACTATGGATCGGACGCGCCAGGTGCCTTCGAGCAGGGGATCGACTTGCCGCCCACTTTCGACGAGATCCTGGCACTCAATCACAAACCGACAGCGCAGGTTCAGTCGGAATTGCTACTCGCAGCCGGGCTCGGGCCGCTGCTCGGGACTGATCAGGCACGCAACTACATCAACTTCTACGCCTACATGCACAAGGTGGTCGACGAACACATCGGCAGCGTGCTCGACGCGATCGAAGCCACCCCGCAGATGCTCGACGACACGGTGATCGTACGGATGTCCGATCACGGAGAGATGGGGATGAGCCACGGAGGTTTGCGGCAGAAGGTGTTCAACGCCTACGAGGAAACGCTGCGCGTTCCACTGGTCATCAGCAACCCCCTGCTGTTTCCCGAACCCGTTCGCACAGACGCCTTGGCGTCGTTGATCGACGTGATGCCCACTCTCGCCACTCTCGCCCAAGCGCCAGCGCGTGGATCGTGGAACTTCTCGGGTACCGATCTGACACCGGTCATCATCGACGCTGCCGCCTACCCCCACGGTCCCAGCGCGCAGGTTCAGGACACGATTCTGTTCACCTACGACGATCAGAATTGTGCGACGCCCGACGGTCAGAACATCGTCACGCAGCCCAATCACATCCGCTGCATCCGGGAGAGCCGGTGGAAGTACACGATGTACTTCGATCCTGCGGGAGTTGCTGCGCCGCAATACGAACTCTACGACTTACAAGCCGACCCCTTGGAACTGAACAATCTAGCCAATCCGCTCAATATCGGCTCGTATCGGCCGGATCTGGCGGCTCAGATGAACGCCAAGCTCTTCGCAGTGATGGAGACCAAGGGCGTTTCTCTGAAGGAATAGATCGAATTTCGCCAAAACTGATTCACGTTTCAGTTCTGCGGGCATGCTGATGGGGCATCTGTCTTCGGTTCGGGAAGAAGGAATGTCATGACTGTCACCTCGCCGGGGCGAGAAGGTTTCAGTACTCTTCGGTCGGGAGGGTTGAACTGGGATTCGTTCCCACTCCGATTGTTCACCAAGGGAAATGCCAAATTCTGGAACCCAACCGACCTCGATTTTTCCCAGGACGCTCGTGACTGGCAGGAGCTGACCAGCGAGCAGCAGCGCAGCGCCACCTTCCTGTGCGCGCAGTTCATTGCCGGTGAAGAAGCCGTCACCGAAGACATTCAACCGTTCATGAAAGCGATGTCGACCGAGGGGCGATTCGGCGACGAGATGTACTTGACGCAGTTCTGTTTCGAGGAAGCCAAGCACACCCAGGTCTTTCGGCTGTGGATGGACGAAGTGGGATTGACCAGCGATCTGCATTCCTACGTCGCTGACAATCCGTACTACCGGCAACTGTTCTACGAGGAGTTGCCTTCGTCGCTACGCATTCTCGAGACGGATCCGAGTCCGGTCAACCAGGTGCGTGCCAGCGTCACGTACAACCACGTCATCGAGGGCAGTTTGGCGTTGACGGGCTACTACGCCTGGCAGAAAGTCTGTGCGACGCGCGGAATCCTGCCTGGCATGCAGCAATTGGTGCGAAAGATCGGTGACGACGAGCGACGGCACATGGCTTGGGGGACGTTCACCTGCCGAAGGCACGTAGCTGCCGACGATCACAACTGGGACGTCGTCCAGCAGCGGATGGGTGAACTCATGCCCATGGCACTCGGAATGATCAACTGGGTCAACGATCAATTCGAGGTGCAGCCGTTCGGTTTGGACAATCAGGAGTTCCTCGAGTACGCCGCAGACCGTGCGCAGCGCCGACTTTCGGCGATCGAGTCCGCGCGCGGGCGCGACGTCGCCGAGATCGACCTCGACTATTCGCCGGAGACCCTCGAGGAAAAGTTCGGGGCGGAAGATGCCGCTGCGATGAGTGAGGCGGCCAAATGACAGCGAATTCTATTGGGGCCAAGCCGAGTTCTGGATGACCTCGACAAAATCGATGTGCCGAAATCCCGGCACAAAATGTTCGAGTACGTCAGCGTTGACCGTCCCGAATGTACTTTCGGGACGGTGCTTGAAGCCTTCGGTGAAAGCCTTCAAGATCTGATTCTTGAAATCCGGGCGCGGGTGAGCCGCGGTGACGGCGTCAATGTCGGCCTGGTCGAGTTCGCTGTATCCGATTCCGAGTACGTCGGTCTCCACACCCGCTGTCACCAAGGCGATTTCGGGTTCCAATCGGGAGGGGATCTCGGGCGTCGTGTGCAGAGCGATGCCTTCCCACACTGTGCGGATGTCGGTTTCGTCGACTCCGTAGCCGGTGAGGAATCGCCGCGCTTCGTCGGCGCTGTCCAATTCGAAACGTGACGTACTGTCCCGGAATTTCGCGGTGAGCCCCAGGTCGTGGAACATGGCGCCGACGTAGAGCAATTCGGGGTCGGCCTGCAGACCCAGACGCGCTCCTTGAAGCGATCCGAAGAGGAAGACACGTCGCGAGTGGTGAAACAGTAACTCGGACGCCGTATCTCGTACCAGCTCGGTGGCGTCGGCAGCCATCTTCGAATCGGGGATTTTCACACCGGCAATGATCGTGGTCATCGGTACCTGCTCTGCTCGTCGTTGCTGCGAATTTCTCGGTCTATCCCAGTGTCGGTCGAGCACGCCCGCGGGCGCACCCTGATCTCGGCCATACTGTCCACAGATCAGGACGAAGGAGAGCGCATCGTGACCGCAGTGCATCGAGTTGCCGTCCTGGTGTTCGACGGCGTCAAACTGCTCGACGTCGCAGGTCCGAGTGAGGTGTTCGCGGAAGCCAATCGCGGCGGGGCGAACTACGAGTTGGTGATCTGCTCGGTAGGTGGACACGATGTCGACTCGTCGACCGGGATGCGCATTCCGGTCGACCGTGACGTTGTAGATTCCGGTTCTTTCGACACGTTGCTGGTCATGGGTGGAGACGTGTTCCCGTCGACGCCGGTGAGTCCGGAACTGCGCGAGGCAGCAAGCGATCTGGCGGGGCGTTCGGGCCGGGTCGCCTCGATCTGTACCGGGACATTCATTCTTGCGGCGAGTGGATTGCTCGACGGACGCCGCGCAACGACACATTGGCAACACACGGCAACGCTGGCGCGCGCCTATCCACAGATCACGGTGGTTCCTGACGCCATCTTCATTCAGGATGGCGCGGTGTTCTCGTCTGCGGGTGTGACCGCGGGCATCGACCTCGCGCTCGCATTGCTCGAGCATGATCATGGTGCAGAAATGGCTCGACGCGTCGCACAACTTCTGGTGGTATTTCTCCAGCGTCCAGGCGGACAGTCACAGTTTTCGCCCTCGCTCAGTGGGCCGAGGCCTCGGGTCCCTGCGCTGCGAGAAGTGGTCGACGCCGTCGCGGCCGATCCGGCGGGGGAGTACTCGGTCGAGCAACTGGCTGCCCTGGCGCACCTGAGCCCGCGTCATCTGACGAGGCTCTTTCGCGAAGAATTAGGGACGACGCCGGCCAAATACGTCGAGTTGATCCGTTTCGACTCTGCGAAAGCGCTCCTCGATGCCGGCCACTCGGTGACCGAAGCCGCGCAGTTGGCGGGATTCGGCAGTTCGGAATCCCTACGACGAGCATTTTCGACTCATCTCGGAATCTCGCCCCAGGTGTACCGTCGTCGGTTTCAAGCGTTCGGCTAGGACTGACTTTCGTGCTTGCCTTGTGGCGGGCTCATGCCCTGCTTGTCGAGCCAGGCAAGGCTGTAATCGGCGATCTCACGCCAACCGTGGTCGATGGTCAGCGAGTGACCTCGGTCGCCGAATACCTTGTATTCGTTGATCGTCGGGGCCTTGGCGTACTTCTTGAACGAGCTGTCCGAACTGGCCTTCGGTACTGTGCGATCCTTACCGCCGCCGATCATCAGGAGGGGGCCGCGGCGGGCGTTGAAATCCACTGCAGCGGGGCTGTGGGGCGCGAAGTTGGCGAGTGCTGCCTCGAACAACGGCCGTCCGGGGGCGGGAATTGCATACTGCTCGAACAGGGCGTCGGACTCGTCCTGGGACACGGCGCTGGCGAAGGACTTGTGGAACGATTTTCTGTTGTGTGAGTAGGCCTTCCGGTAGTTGCCGGGGTTGGACAGGACAGGGAACACGCTTCCAAGCTGAACGAGAGGAAGTTTCAACACACCTTTGGGCTGAGCGGGGTCGATGGCAATTGCCGCGGTCGCCAACTTCTGGCCCAGCAGTTTCTGCGCGATCAAACCTCCGAACGAATGCCCGACCACGATCGGTGGTTCGTCGAGATCAGCGATCACCTTGGCGTAGTGGTCCGTCACGTCGTCGATGCCGTGTCCCGCGATGTCCTCCGGGTGTTCGCGCGTCTCACCCACCGTGGACGCATCCCCTGGCCATCCGGGTGCCATCGTGGAGTACCCCTGCGCGTTGAAAACCTGCGCCCAGGGATCCCACGTGGTCGGGTGCATCCAGAGTCCGTGGATGAACAGAACAGTCGGGTTGGACTTGGGCGACATGCGCGCTCCCCGCTATCGGACCGATGATCGATACGGGATGCCCGCTTTTTACAACCTCACGCATATTTTGTGGAGCTTTTCCGTCGGGTCATTCCGTTCTGTTGTTCGAAGATGGCACGATCGTGGCATGGCACCAACCGGCTCCGCGAAGGCGATGGCACTGTGGACCACCGCTTTTGTTGTCTCACAAGCAAACATTGCGCGTTTACTCGGGCCGGTGGCTCCTAAAGTATTGGAAGTGCAGACGGCGTTTTCCGCTCGTCGGTACCTCGAGATCTTGGACTCCATGGATGCGGAGGCCACGGCGCGATTTCGTAGTCACTACTACCCGGACTTCGTACATCCCGCGATCTACGCGATGGCTTTGCGGTCCGCAGGCAAGCGGCTCGGAGAGCGGGTTCCCCTTTCGGCCGCAACTCGGCGTGCGCTTGCCGTAGCGCCGGTGCTGTCGGCGGCGGGCGATTATGTCGAGAACGTGGTCGGCCTCCATTTCCTCGATCATCGCGACAGCATCACCGACTCGAGGGTTCGCGCCGCCTCGACGGTCAGTATTGCCAAATGGGTACTCGCACTCGGAACTTTCGGATATTTGTCGCAGGGTTTTGTCAGAGTATGGGTATCGCGAAAATGAGGAGCACTGATGGCAGTCGAACTCGGTACCGAATACTTCGCTGACGGAGAAGAGTTCCGTCGATGGCTGTGCGAGAACCACGAGGCGGTCCCCGGGCTTTGGCTGAGAATGGCCAAGAAGAACTCGTCACACAGTTCGATCGACTACGACCAAGCGTTGGACGTTGCCTTGTGCTTCGGCTGGATCGACAGCCTCTCCCGGCGAATCGACGACGATTTTTTCGTGCAGAAGTTTTCGCGTCGCACTGCGCGGAGTCCGTGGTCCAAACGCAACGTCGAGATAGTCGCCCGCCTCGACGCTGCGGGACTCCTCGAGCCGTCCGGCATCGCTGAGATAGAGAAGGCCAAGGCCGACGGCCGCTGGGATCGCGCGTACGAGGGAGCAGCCAAGGCCGAGGTCCCGAAGGACTTTCTCGATGCGCTTGCGGAAAACCCGAAGGCTCGCGAGTTCTACGCGACGCTCAATTCCACCAATCGATTCACCATCGCGTACCGACTGCAGGAGGCAAAGCGTCCGGAGACACGCGCCAGGCGGATCGAGAAGTTCGTGAACCAACTCGCGGAGGGCAAGAAGTTCTACTGAGCTGACTGGGACGGCTGATCGACTTTCAACGTGGCTGACACAATAGGGCTCGTGATCGAAGCCGAGACCTGTTCCGCGCTGTCTGCTGTTGACGAACCGTTGGCAGGCAGCGCTGCCGTCGTGCGGGGTTGGGTATGCCTCGAATTCAATGCCGCTTGGGGTCGTGACGTGCTGGACGGTACGGCCTTGGGGGAGGAGCTTGCCGCCGAGCTGAGTCGGCGAGCTGATGCTGCCGACGTACGAATCATGTTCATTCGGCGACCAGGCCGCACCGATCTGTTGACTGATGGACACACGGTCTTGCTCGCGCGCTCCGATCCGAGCGACTCGTGGTGCGAACGGTTGCGCATCGATTCACCGGCTGACCTGCTCGACATGGATTTCGCGCTACTCGACGGCCCTCCACCAGGATTGGGCGAATCGGTGGACGAGCCAGTCGTCTTGGTTTGTGCGCACGGTAAGCGTGACCAATGCTGCGCTGTGTTCGGCAGGCCGATTGCCGCAGCGCTGATGTCGTCCTTCGGACCCCAGGTGTGGGAGTGTTCGCATACTGGCGGGCACCGATTTGCGCCGTCGATGATCCTGCTGCCGAGCGGCAATACGTACGGCCGTCTGTCCGCTGGTGAGAGTGTCACGGCCGTGGAGGTGGCTTCCCGAGATCAGGTCCATTTGCCAGGCCTGCGTGGACGGAGTTGCTGGTTTCCTGCGGGGCAGGCTTCGGAAGTTGCTGTACGACAACAAATCAGCTGCGGAATCGACGATTTGGCTGTCATCGAGCAGGCCAGTGACGGGACATGCGTCGTCGCACAGGTGGACGGACGGCGGTGGATGGTCGAGACTGCGGTCTCCGAACTCGCGCCGCGTCCACCGGGCTGCGGCGCGGCGCCCAAACCGGTCAGGCCAGTTGTCGTCACGTCGATTCGAGAACTGTGATTCCCTCGTCGGTTCCATACGATCAGTCTCGATGAATGCGATCACATGGGCCGGCAGGTGGCGCAGAGGATACGGACCCCATCAGATCCACAGTCTGCTGGCGTGACAAGCGGATTCGGGACTTAGGCAGCGGCGGTTCGGGGGAATAGCGGCACCGTTGCAGGTGCGAAGTAGCATCGCAGCTATGACTGTCGATCTGGTTGCACCTGACGAGGCCTTGTGGGCGTCTTGGTTGGAGTCGCGTGACGAGTGGGGCGGACCGCAGGTGGACCAGCCCGGTTCGGCATTGGGAGTTGCGCAACGTCTAGATCTCGATCTTGCCTCCCGGGATGGATTCGGGCAGTGGGTGCAGGAGTTGTTGGCGCAGCCAGAGGCAGTGCCGGGGCCCGACATTGTCCCGGCAACCAACTGGTGGATCGTTCGAGACGGCAGGTACCTCGGCGCTATCCAGTTGCGGCACAGCTTGAATGAGTTCTTGGCCGATGTCGGTGGTCACATCGGCTATGGGGTCAGGCCGTCGGAACGCCGGAAAGGTTTAGCGTCGGCTGCTCTGCGGGAGGTGCTCACGTATGCAGGCGACCCGGTGGGGCTCAGTCGCGTCCTGATTACCTGCGACGAAACGAACGCGGGTTCACGTAAGGCAATCGAAGGGTGTGGTGGTCTACTCGACAGCGTGCGCCCAGCTGATCAGTTGTCGCGCAACCTCGGTCACACGGGGGATACGCTTCGCTACTGGGCAGTCACGGGCCGGTCAAGCGTCAGTTGACCGATGTCCGACCGTCAACGGGAAGCCACGGTCGCAGGGTAGGCGACACGGGCAGCGATGCTTTCGCTGAGGTCTTGGATTTCTGCGGCGAGGGTATCGCGGCGCTTCGTGTCCGACTCGTGAACGAATGTTGTCGATCCCAGTGTGGCACCGCAGTATTCGATGATGCCGCGCTCGATCTGTGTCTGGAAGGCCTCGTACACACCGTGGCGTTCGAAACTCTCCGCGTCGTCACCCGCGACCGGGATCAGGTGGACCGTGAGTCGGTCCAGTTTCTTCACGAATTCGCTTCCCGGGGTGATCTCGTACGCCCATCCGCTGACGAAGACTCGATCGATCCAACCTTTGAGTAGTGCGGGCATCGACCACCAGTACATCGGAAACACAAGAATAAGATCGTCTGCTCGATCGATTCGGTCCTGCTCGGCTACAACGTCGGCCGGGGGAGTCCCCTTGCCGCGGAACAGGTTCACATCGTCTTTGGAGAATCGGGGATCGAAATTCTCGGCATGTAGGTCCGCGATGTCGACGTCGCCGCCCAGGTCGCGGATCGCGTCGGCGGTAGAACGGGCGACATGCTGGGTAAGTGACTGTGGATCGGAGTGGGAGACTACGACGAGTGTGGTCATGAGCGTTCCTTCGGTAGATGGTGCGCTTATGTACTAAGAGTAGGTTACTATTGGTATATAGCGCAAGGAGGTGTCCGATGGCACGAACGAGACTGTCGCGAGCCGACAGGTACGAACAACTCGTGGAGGTGTCGTGGGCACTGGTGCGAGAGGAGGGCGCGGATGCGCTGACCCTCGGCCGGTTGGCTGAACGTGCCGGCGTTGCAAAGCCGGTCGTCTACAGCCATTTCGCCTCCCGCGCTGCGCTGTTGGCGGCCCTCTTCAAGGAATTCGACGATCGTCAGACGGTGATGCTCGGGGAATACCTCGAAGCTGCGGAGGAGTCTGTGAACGGGCGGGCGAATGCCATCGCCGACTCCTATGTCGGGTGTTCACTGGCACAGGGGCGTGAACTGACGGGAGTGCTTGCAGCGCTGGAGGGCTCGCCCGAGCTGGAGCAGGTCAAGCGCGAGTCGGAACGCGCCTATTCAGAGCGTTGTCGCGAGGTGCTGGCTCCTTTCAGCGCCGACGGGCTTGGACAATCATCGATGACTGCGATATTCGGTGCTGCAGAGGCCCTCTCGCACGCGGCGGTAGTCGGAGTGCTCTCGCCCGAGGACGCCAAAGGTGAACTTGCCGCGCTGATCGTCGCGGTTGTCGGCAGGCCATCGCTGACTGGGTAGTGCGGTGCAGCCGTGATCTCATCGCCTACAGGTGCCCATCCAGTTCGAACCGCTCACGCACGGAGTCGGATATCGCTGCGAGGGTGCTGACGAACGCGTCAAGGGCAGGAGCGAGCGGAGGTTTCCCGAAGGTTGCGACGGAGACAGTGCGTCGCTCGCCGCGAATGCGGTGTGCGCGGATACCCGGGTTCTGATGTGCATGGAGAGCGAGGGCGGGAAGGGTGCTGACTCCGCTTCCGGAGGCGACCAGCGCTTGGACCGCGACGTAGTCGTCGGTCTCGAACTCGATCCGTGGAACGAACCCAGCTCGATTGCAGGCGGTGAGAAGGTGGGCGCGGCAGCTCGGACAGCCTGCAATCCAGGTCGCACCGGCGTAGTCCGTGATCTCGTTGGCGGCATCTGCATTCCGCGCAGAGGTGATCAGGTACAACGGATCGTCCAGCAACGTCGTTAGGGTGACGTGCTTCAGCCCCACATCCGGGGTATCCGCGTGTGCGAAAACGACAGCTACGTCGACGTCGTTGTTACGAAGCATTGCAAGTGCTTTGGGTGGTTCTGCATCAACGAGGCTGATGGACACGTCGGGGTACTGGGACGTGAACGCTGCCATCGCCTGCGGAATCAAACTCGCCAGGGCTGACGGGAATGCGGCAAGTCGTACCCGCCCCGCCCTCAGTCCCGCGTACGTTTCGACTTCGGCTACGGCAGCGTCGACGTGACCGAGAATTTCCGTGGCGCGCCGAACCAGTACCGCACCGGCATCCGTCAGACGTAGCCCACGACCGGCTCGCTGGAACAGCGGAACTCCGACTTCCGATTCGAGCTGTCGAAGGTGGTGACTGATGGAGGGCTGCGCGTAACCGAGCGAATCGGCGGCGGCTGTCACCGATCCTTCCTGCGCGACAGCGACCAAGACCCTCAGCCGAATTAGATCGAGCATGCCGAAATCATAGAGGATTTCGATGCTTTCGACGAAAACATGTATTGGACCTATGAATCAGTGTTTGACAGGGTGATCCACATGGCACAGGCACCTGATCTCGCGGCAACAACCGGGCTACAACCACCCACATGGGCGGACATTCAGCGTGCAAGTCAGGTTGTCCGACGCCACCTACCGGTCACGCCCCTGATATCGCACCCGACCTTGGGAGCGGGCTCGTGCAGCCAGTTGTTCGTCAAACATGAGAACGTGCAACCCACAGGTGCGTTCAAGGTCCGCGGTGGACTGAACCTGGTGGCTGGACTCGATGAGCCGACGCGGGCCCGAGGCATCATCGGCTACTCGACGGGAAATCATGCTCAGTCCCTGGCGTATGCCGCAGCGGATGCGGGCGTGCGGTGCGTAATTGTGATGCCGGCTGGGGCGAATCCGGTCAAGGCTCACGCTGTCCGCATGCTTGGGGCCGAGCTCATCGAGCACGGCGCAAACTTCGACGAGGCACGCGCTCACGCAGAGTTCATCAGCGAACGTGACGGACTGCGTCTCGTCAGCGCCGCCAATGAGGCGGCAATCCTCGCCGGTGTTGCCACGGCGTACGTCGAACTCGTCGAGCAGCAGCCAGATCTGGACGCAGTGGTCGTCCCCGTCGGTGGTGGCAGTGGTGCGGCGGCCGCTTGCCTCGTCGCCAGTGCGCTTGCACCGCACCTGGAGGTGTTCGCGGTGCAGTCGGAGGCCGCACGAGCGGCGCACGACTCGTGGACTTCCGGCACCTGTGTCGAGCGCCCGAACGCCACTCGTGTCGAAGGGCTCGCGACCGGGGCCGGATTCGCATTGACTCAATGCGTCATGCGAGAACGGCTAGGTCGTTTCTTGCTCGTCACGGACGATGACATCACCCTCGCGCAGCGGGCTCTCCTTTTCGACGCACACACTTTGAGTGAGGGCGCCGGTGCGGCCGCACTTGCTGCGGTCTACGCACATCCGAACACCTTCGCGGACAAGCGCGTTGCTGTTGTCTGCACGGGCGCCAATGCCTCCGAGAGCGAGATCCGCAGGGTCGTCAGCTAATTGATCTCGCATTCGGAACAATGTGCAGTGTCAGCGAACTGACGGAAAGCCGAAGTACTGTGTGCCAATGACTTCACCCCGAGAAAAGTCACGTACTCTCAATATTTGCGCACTCATGCTGGTCGTCGGTGTTCTTGGATTGATCGTGAGCTTCGGAGTGACTTCACGTTGGGGGTTCCCAGCGTCCGCATCGGAGCTTTGTAGATCAAGTTCGTATGGAATCGGATTACTCGAAGAAACAGGATGGGCCTGGATCCCGTTTCCCATAGCCTATTGCAAGGCAGTGGATTTCGATTCTTCCGCGGTTTACTTCGCCCTCGGATGGGAAAACTCGATCACTGCCGCAGTATCGATCGCACTCATCGCCATGGCTCTGAAACTCACTTGGGGTGCAGGAGTTCAGTGATGCTTATATGCCCGGCCTTGGGTTCGTTCGGAAGGCTGACCGGCACAAGCCCCATGCTTTCCCGACGCTCGTTGACCGAAAAGACGTACTGGGCAAATTCAGGTTTGACGTGCACGTCCGGAAACCGTGCGCGAAGTTCGCCCACGATCCGATAGCCCTCGTCGTACCAGTCGAAAACGTTGATCCCTGGACGCCACCTCGGTCGCATCGCGAAGCCGTCGATCTCGGTCACAAAGAACTTTTGGAAGCGATCAGTCCACGCCAGTATCTTCTCTCCGAGTTCGTCGTCGATCCCCATTTGGCTCGGGAGAACGTATGCCTGCGGGAACCGTTGCGGCGGGACGACAATCAATTCCTTCGACGGCCATAGTGAACTGGGATGGCCATGGTCAGGATAGATTCTGATGACTAGCACTGCAGATCCCTTGCGGTGGCCAACACGCTACGAGGCGAAGTCACACCACCGGTCACCAGTGCGTTCCGGGCACGAGTCGGGCGGCGCGTCGGCCGAGTTTGCGGATGCGCGAGCGTGAATGGCGCTGACGCGACGGTGTTGCCGAAACGTCTGACGGAGTTTCTTTGTCTACCTGCCCCTTTGCCGCCGGGGAGTCTGGGAAGGCCTGGTACATCTGGTTGAGAATCCGGTCCTTGGTGTGCGGTGCGAACAAGGTTCCCAGATCACCCAGAGTGCCCAGTGGCACGTCGATGCGCTTGGGGCGTTCGATCAGCGCGCGGATCACCATTGCCGCAGCCTTTTCCGGGCTGGTGATCGGGCCGTTGTTGTATTCGCCGGTCGAAGCGATCATCGGCGTTTCGACCAGCGGCATGTGGATGGTCGTGAAAGTGATTCCGTCCGCCAGGGTTTCGGAGGCAGCTACGTCGGAGAAGCCGTCGAGGGCGGCCTTGCTCGCCACGTAGGCCGAGAATCTAGGGGTTGCCGCCTGGACTCCCGCGCTGCTGATGTTCACGATGTGACCGAAGCGGCGAGAACGCATGGTGGGCAACAATGCGAGCACCAATCGCACAGCGCCGAAGTAGTTCACGGCCATCGTTCGTTCGTAGTCGTGGAAACGATCCGTGGAATGGTAAATGCCGCGCCGAATGGATCGGCCGGCGTTGTTCACCAACATGTCCACGTGATCATGTTCTGTCAGAATGCTTTTGATCGTATGCTGGACCGACTCGTCGTCGGTGATGTCGCAGGGATAACCGAACGCTTTGCCTCCGGTTGATCGAATCTCCTGCACCGCGGCATCGAGTTCGTCGGTGCGGCGTGCGATCAGGAGAACTGTGGCGCCTTTCTGGGCGGCGGCGATGGCAGAGGCCTTGCCGATTCCGGACGAGCCACCGGTGATCAGGACTATCCGACCGACAAGTGGTCCTTCGGGATGGTTGCGACGTGCGCGATTGGGATCGAGGTTTGCGCGCCAGTACTTCCACAGCACAGTCGAATACGACCCGAACTCGGGGACCGTCAGGCCTGATCCGGCGAGGGCGGCAACGGTTCTCTCGGAGGTGAAGGTCGGCGCCATCGTCATGTTGTCGAGCAACGCTGCAGGCATGCCGATGCGATCGAGGAAGACTTTTCGTGCCGATTCTGCCGAATCCATCGGCAATGGCGAGACAAAGGGTTTGGCGATCACGCCCGGCAGGCTGAGCGCGGGCCGCGGCGCTCCGGCGGCCTTGGCGAGGCCGGCATAGATTTCGCGTACCGGTTGAGGTTTCGGATTGACGAGATGGAATGCTTCGCCGTCACGGCCGGGCACATGCATCAACTCGACGAGGGCAGCGGCCACATAGTCGACCGGCACCACGTTGGTTGCACCGAGGTTGGGGATCGGGACAGGGAGTGCTGCAGGTAGTTTCGCGAGTAGCGCCAGACCTGGGAACAAGTAATACGGTCCGTCGATCTTGTCCATCTCTCCGGTTACGGAGTTGCCGACCACGGCAGACGGCCGATAAACACGCCAGGTGAGGCCTTCTCGTTCTCGAACGAGCTTCTCGGCCTCGAACTTGGTTCGGTGGTACGGCGTCGGAAAGCCTTGGCCGCAATCGAAATCGGTCTCGCTGAACGTGCCCGGATAGTCGCCTGCGACTGCGACCGATGACACGTGATGAAGGGTGGCTCCCAGTTTCGCAGCAAGTTCGACCACGGAGCGTGTGCCCTCGACATTCGTCGAAGCCTGCTCGTCTCCGGCCGTGATGTCGTAGATCGCGCCGAGGTGAAGGACATGGTCGGCCGGCGGGGGAGAGTCGATGCCCAGCTCGGGCTCGGTCAGATCGCCAACGAGCGGATGCACTCGATCGCCGCCGGGAATTGCCGACACCTGTGCTTCGAGTTTTGCGACAGAACCCGCTCTGACCAGCACGTGGATCTGAGCAGTTTCATCATGCTCGAGCAGGACCGGTAGTACAGCTCGTCCGAGGAACCCGGTACCGCCAGTGACGATGTATGTGGCCATGGTCGGTAACTTACTCCAAAGTAAGATCGACGGCTAGGGGGAACCGGACATCAGTGCGTCATGACGCCATCCTCGGTGTCGAAGTCGATGCCCGCAGTGATGATTCCGGAAAACAGGAACGCGACGGCAAGTGCAAGAGCGGGGATTGCAAGGATCCATTCGAAAATTGTCATGCTCCAAGTCTGACGAAATCAGCTTCGGAGAACATCGCCCTGCGGAGCGATTTCCCTGATCGGGCAGTCATCCTCGAGGACGACAGCCCGATCAGGGAAATCCACTAGTGCGTGATCAGTGGCCCGAAATCAGTGGCCGATGCCGACCTTCGCGTGAACTTTTTTCATCCAGGCCGGAGCCCACCAGTTCGCTTCGCCCATCAACTTCACCAGCGAGGGCACGAGCAACATGCGGATGATGGTCGCGTCGACGATCAGCGCGACGATCATGCCGACGCCCAGGAACTTCATCACCGACAACCCGGACATCGCGAATGCCCCCGTCACCACGACCAGGAGTAGGGCGGCGGCCGTCACGATTCGGCCGGTGCGTTCGGTTCCGAACTTGACTGCTTCCTCCGTCGTCGCTCCCGCGTTCTTGGCCTCGACCATCCGGGACATCAGGAAAACCTCGTAGTCCGTGGACAATCCGAACACCACCGCCAGGATGAGCACGACGAACGTCGCCTCCAGCGGAGTTTGACTGACCCCGAGGAGTTCGACGCCGTGACCGTCCTGGAAGACGAAGGTGAGGACACCGAAGGTGGTCGCGAGGCTCAGCGCGGCCATCAGTACCGCCTTGATGGGCAGGACCACCGAACCGAACGCGAGGAACAACAGGATCAAGGTCGATCCGACCATGATGAGGATCATCACCGGCAACCAGTGCAGGACGGCGTTGTTGCCGTCGTCGACCATGGCTTGACCGCCACCGACAAGCAGCACTGTTCCGTCAGGAGCGGAGATCGCACGCAGATCTGTCACTGCGGTGCTCTGTGATTGGGGCGTAGAGCCCTCGCTGTAGAGAGCCTGAACCGCGATGAGTTGATTGGTGCTCGCGACGACGGTCGCCTGACCGATGCCCTCGACCTGACCGGCGGACTCGGCGATCGCTGCACCTTCGGCCGGGGTGAGAGTGTTCCCGTCCTCGGCCTGAAGGATCATCGTCGCGCCGTTGCCGGTCTGCGGGAAGTCGTTGACCAACGTGTCCATTGCGACGCGAGCGGGGTCGTTGTCCGGGAGTGCGGTGTACGAGAGTTCTCCCAAACGGGCACCGAGCAGCGGCGAGGCCATCACGAGCAGCACGGCCACGATCGTCACCGAGACCGCGACCGGACGCTTCATCACCCACGTGACGACGCGGCCCCAGAACTTGCGCGAGCGTTCCTCGCCGCGTTGCGCCGCATCCTTGCGCCACGTCAGGGCGTTGATGCGATGCCCCAGAATGGCAAGCAGCGCAGGCACAGCGGTCAGCGACAGAACCGCCGCGCTCAGTACTGCTGCGATCGCACCGAAACCCAAAGACCGGATGACGGCCTGCGGGAAAACGAGCATGCCGCTGAACGCGCAGATCAGCAGCAGACCCGAGAACATGACGGTGCGACCCGCGGTCAGAACTGTCCGCTGCGCAGCCGCTCCCGGGTCCGAGCCCGAATTCAGTTCTTCACGGAACCGACCGACCACGAACAGTCCGTAGTCGATTGCAAGTCCCAACCCGAGAAGAGAAGCGACGTTGATCGAGAACGAGGACACATCGGTGATCAACGTGAGGATTCGCAGAACCGCCAAGGCGCTCAAGACACTGAGTACACCCACGAATACCGGAACCGCCGCAGCGACGATGCCGCCGAAGATGAAGACCAGCAGCACCAGAGTGATCGGAATGGCGATGGCTTCGGCGACCACCAGGTCTTTCTCCAGCTTGGTGTTGAACGCGACGCCGACAACGGTATTACCCGCGAATTGTGCCTCGGCACCTTCAACTTCGAGCTTCGGCAAGAGATCGGCGAAAGTAGCAGGTGTGACGCCCGAGTCCGGTGCCAACGTGATCGCAACGGCCGCCATGGATCCGTCGTTCGAGAGCAGACTGGCCTTGGCCGCGGCGTCCGTTCCCCAATACGACTTCACCGACGCGGTCGGCACTTCCGTTTTGAACTGGTCGACGGCGGCCGTCACTGCCGGCCCGATGTCGTCGAGGGTCTTGCCGTCGGTGGGTGAGTAGATCGCGATGATGTCCGGGGTCTGCGGCCCGAGATTGTCTTCGATGATGTCCGCAACCTTCGCGGAGTCGCTGCCCGGATCGATGAAGCCGCCCTGGCTGAGCTTGCCGAACACTCCGAGTCCCCACACCCCACTGATGAGAACTATCAGAACCGCGAGGCTCAGTACCCACCATTTCCGGGCGACGACGGTTTGGGCCCAGCGTGTCATGTATCAACTCCGGTGTGTGGGGGCGTCTGGCCAGATCGACTGTAGTGGGCGTTTGGTCTTGAATCGGAAACGTCATGCATACTGCTCGAAGCACTTGCAAGCCACGCGTGTGGGGGAAGCCGGTCCGAATCCGGCGCTGACCCGCAACGGTAGGTCGATTCTCGGTAGTCACCGAGCGTCGGCAAGCCCGATTACCCACCGCGCGGTGTGCGACATCCATTCGTCGTGGTCTACGAAAAGGAAGTCCAGCAGGAGCTCTGGCCGAGTATCAGTGTGCGGGCGGAGTTGTCTGTCGGATTCTCATTCGTGGCTCAGAGCCCTTACGAGGTCCCCGTGTCACTTCAGTTCTCCCCGTCCCGCGCCGCCGCTGTTCTCATCGCGGTCGCCTTGGTTTCGGCAGGTTGTTCCAAAGGCCAGGAATCAGAGTCCGCGTCTGCTGCGGAATCCTTCGCACAGCCTGTGTCCGTGACCAACTGCGATCGAGAGATGACCTTCGACTCGCCGCCGCAGCGCATCGTGTCTTTGAACGGGCATGTCACCGAGGCGCTCATCGAAATCGGTGCGGGTGACCGGATCGTCGGTCGGGCGTACAGCGACAACCCGCCAACTGCGGAGACCGCCGATGTATTCAACAAGATTCCCAGCCTCTCCGATACGTTCCCCAGCATGGAGCAGGTTCTCGACGTCGACCCGGACTTCGTGGTCGGAGGAATGACCAGTGCCTTCAACGAGAAGCAGGGCCGTTCCCGAGACGCCTTCGGCGAGCGCGGAATCAACACCTTCTTGTTCTCCGAATACTGTGGCACCGGTTTCCCCGACATCGGATTGCTCGAGAACGACTACACGCAACTCGGTCGAGTCCTGGGCGTTGAAGATTCCGCCCGCGAGGTCGCAGAGGAGATCAGCGATGGTCTCGATACCGTCCGCGCTTCGGTCGGGGACGCGGCGCCGGTACCGACCTTCTTCTACGACAGTGGTGACCAGGTTCCGACGACTATCGGCGGAGTCGGCGTCGGTCAATTGGTCGCGGAATACTCCGGTGTCTCGAACATCTTCGCCGAAGGGACAAAGCCCTACATCGACGCATCGTGGGAAGCTGTTGCCGAGCGTGCACCCCAGGCGATCGTGGTCATCGACTACGGCGACAAGACGGCCGACCAGAAGATCGACTTCCTCCGTGCCCAGCCGTTGATGGCGACCACCCCTGCTGTGCAGCAGAACCGGTTCGTCGTGGTTCCTCTCGCGGACCTGTTCGAGAGTTCACGGTTGGTGCGTTCGGCACAGACCATCGCGACGGCCTTCCATCCGGGCGCTGACGCGGCGAAGTGACCCGCACGCGTTACGGGTACGGCGCCCTACTTGTCGGCTTGGCGGTCGCCTTGGCGATCGTCCTGGGGTTGGCCGTCTCCTTGGGATCGGTTCGCATTCCCGTCGGTGACGTCTGGGCGATAGTCGGAGCCCGTTTGGCGCCAGGGACTTTCGAAACGTGGTGGACCGCGGCGCGGGAGTCGATCGTGATCGACTCCCGCCTGCCACGTGCACTCACGGCTGCGGTCGTGGGTGCTTCCTTGGCGATGTCGGGTGCTGTTGCTCAGGCTGTCACACGGAATCCTCTTGCCGACCCGTATCTGCTCGGAGTTTCGTCGGGTGCGGGATTCATGGTGGTGCTCGTCTCGGTGCTGGGTTTCGGCGCCGGCCTCCTCGGGGTTTTCACGATTCCGGTCGCAGCATTCGTCGGGGCGATGATCCCGTTGTTTCTCGCACTGCTGATCGGCGGCCGGTATCCGCAGCCGACCGCGATCATTTTGGTGGGTGTAGCGCTCGCCCAGATATTCTCGGCGCTCATCACCTTTTGCATCCTGGTGTTGGCCGATGATCGGCACGTGACGTCGGTGATGCACTGGATTGCCGGCGGATTCGGTGATGCGCGATGGTCGACGCTGATCTTCCCGACGATCGCACTGGTCGTCGTCGGCACGGCCCTTCTGTTCAGTTCGCGGTGGATGGACGTCTTGCAGACCGGTGACGACGGGGCTGCAGCACTCGGTATGAACGTCCGACGGTTCCGAGTGTTGTCCTTGCTTGCGGTCTCCGTACTGGCGGGCGCGGCAGTCAGCGTTGCCGGTGGAATCGGATTCATCGGCCTCCTGATCCCACATCTGGCCGGTTTCATCGTCGGCACCAGAGCAATTCGACTGCTCCCTGCCGCAGCCCTTCTGGGCGCCGTCGCGATGGTTGCCGCGGATACCGCTGCGCGCTCGGTGGCACAATCCACCGAAGTTCCGGTCGGAGTGATCACCGCCCTCGTGGGTGCACCGATCTTCGTCTGGATGCTCTACCGGCAGTATCGGAGGCTCGAACAGTGACGCAGACCAGAACAGTGACACAGGCCAGAACAGAGACACTCCCGAAGGACGCCGAAGCTGCGCCTCTGCTCGAACTCGTCGAGACCCGGGCGCGGCTTGGCAACCGCGAAGTCCTGCGCGGCATCACTTTCGCGGTGACGTCCGGTGAAATACTGGGCTTGGTCGGACCCAACGGCAGTGGCAAGACGACGGCGCTGCGCTGCTGCTACAACGCTTTGACTCCGACAGGTGGCGCAGTTCTGATCGATCAAGCCGACTCGACGACGCTCTCGCGTAAGGACATCGCCAAAACCATCTCGGCGAGCGTCCAGGAACCTACTGTCTCGGCAGGACTTTCGGTTCGTGAATCGATCGCGCTCGGACGAACTCCGCACCGTAGCTGGTTGGACCGAAGCACTGAGCGAGATACCGCCATCGTGGACCGGTGCATCGAGCAGGTTGGTCGGGTCGAGCTTGCCGGACGCGACGTGTCCACCCTGTCGGGTGGTGAGCGGCAACGTGTCTCGATAGCGCGCGCATTGGCTCAGGAGCCCAAGGTTCTGTTGTTGGACGAGCCGACCAATCATCTCGATCTTCGTCACCAGTTGATCGTGATGGAATTGCTCGCCGAACTTGCGTCGGCGGGGCTCGCGGTTGTGGTCACGATGCACGATCTACGGTTGGCAGTCGAGTACTGCGACAACCTTGCCGTGCTCACCGAAGGTGAACTCCGCGCGTGTGGGTCTACGGTCGAGGTGTTGGACGAGCCGTTGTTGGCCGAGGTTTTCGGCATCAAGGCGCGAGTCGAACGCGGAGTACGTCCGCGGATGGAGATATTGGGGCTGGCATGACGGAATCGGTAGCCGGGATCTACGCCCGTATGGCATTAGCGGTGCCGTTCTTCGACAACCTGAGCGCGTATCCGGATACGATGCCCGCGGTGTTGATGACCGACCCCCAGTGGTTGGCAGCACGTGTCGCCGATACGGCCGAGCGATGGGGGAGTGCGGACAGCCGAGTGAACGGCACGTTGTGGTGGTACTCGGCCAGTTCCACGCTGACTGGCATTCCGATCGGAACCGGAATGGTCACCGGGTTCGCGGCCGATCCATCGTTGAACGGTGGGCGGATCTTCTTGCGTGACAACGGCTATCTGGGCGGGTTTGCTGCCGGATCGGTCATTCCGATCTCGCGGAGTGTGGCGGAGTTGGGCCACGCGATGTTCCGCTCACTCAGTCCCGTGATCGAGGTACTCGCCGAGGTGTCCGGCGTTCGGCAGCAGGCGCTGTGGGCGATCGCGACGGACTCCATCGCCAATCGCAGCCTCGACGCCGCCGGTAGCGCGAGGGAGCGCGGAAGTGCATTTGCTGCCGGCCTGATCGATGTTCTCCGCGGTGAGAACCCGGGCATTCCGGTTCCGCGTTTCGTCGATGTCGACCGCAATGAAAGTGTTGTGCGCGTTTCTAATCCGTTGACACCGGTGGCATCCGGGCGACGCAGATTCACGCAGCGCGCGTCGTGCTGCCTGATTTACGAGGTGCCCGGTGAAGGTAAGTGCACCAGTTGCCCGAAGCGCGCACCCGAAGATCGGGTGCGCGCCTTGGCTACTCTGGTGTGACTGGACCCAGGCTTTTACCGGGTCGGGTTTGGTCAGGTCAGTGAGCTGCGACCTTGGAACGGTCGAGTCCCAGCGCGTCGGTCATCGTGAAGAACAGATCGGTCTGGTCCGTGAGGCCGCTGACATTGGCCGCGTGCGGGCCGAAAGCTGCTACGCGCAACTGAGTTCCGGTATGCCCTTCGGATTCGACGGCCGGATCTTCGGACGTTCCGTAGCTGATCGTCATCTCCGAGCCGTCCTTGGTGGTCAGCTTGCGGGTCAGGCCGGGGTAGACGATTTCCTGGGCGCGCTCGACCGGGATGTTCTGGTCCTTGGCGATGGTGGCGATGTCGTCGGCGCTGACATTGGTGACGATCTGGCTGGTGTGAGCGTGGTCGGCTGTGACGATGACCAGGGTTTCTCCGTCGGTCTTCGCAAATTCGAGTGCCTTCTGCACAGCTTCGTCGAGGTCGACGGTTTCACCGATCTGACCGCATGCGTTGGCTGCGTGATCCTGCTTGTCGATCGAGGCACCTTCGACCTGGAGGAAGAATCCGTTGTCGTTGACCTTCAGTAGGTCGATGGCCTTCTGAGTCATGTCCGCGAGCTTGGGTACGTCGGAGGTTCGCTTGGGGTTGTCGACGCAGGTTTCGGCGGGCTGCAGGTAACCGTCGCGGGTGGCGACGGATCCTTCCCAGCGGACGGGCATGTTGCCGTCGGCGAACAAGCCGAGCACGGGTGCATCCTGATCGGCCTTGCCGACCTCGTTCATCTCGGCGGCGTTCTTCACCAGCTGGTAGCCACGGGCGGCGGCCTGCTCATTGAGTGTCTTGCCCTGCCAGTCACCGGCTTTCGCGGTCTCAGCGAAGGACTTGGCGCCGCCGGCGAAGGTGACGTCGGCGCGGGTGTCGAGGAGTTGTTCGCTGATCGACCCTTTGCCGCCGTTCTCGAGGGCGTTCTCCGGGCAGGACTTGGACGTTGCCTCCGGTCCGTAGCACTTGCGGCCACTGACGTGCGCGACCTGCACTGCGGGGGTGGCGTCCTGCACCTCGGCGGTGGAGACGTTGCCGGTGGCCTTGCCGTTCGCCTTGGCGATCTCGAGGACGGTCGACTGGGCCTGACCCTTGATGTCGACGGAAATCGCGCCGTTGTAGGTCTTGGTGCCGGTGGACCATGCCGATCCGCTGGCTGCGGAGTCGGTGACGTAGTCGGGCTTGCCGTCCTTGGTCAGTGCGTAGTGCGTGTACTGGCCGGTGATCGGCAGGGCGTCGAGGCCGGGGAAGCTGCCCGCAGCGCCTTCGGCGTAGTTGCGTGCGGCGGTGATCTCCGAGTCGCCCATGCCGTCCCCGATCAGGAGGATGACGTTCTTCGCGCCGGAGGCATTGACGGCGTCGCGCACTGCGGCCGACTGATCACCGTCGATGCGACGAGCGCCACCGTTCGAGGACAGTTCGCCGGTCGCGGCGCGATCGACGGTCGCGCCGTTCGAGCCGGTGGCCTCGTCGGCGCTGCTGCTGCAGCCGGCAGCGGCCAGAACGGCGACGGCGCCGGCGACGGCCGTCAACCTACGTGTGTTGCGCGAGAACGACATACGAGTAGTACTCCTGGAAACAGTATGGATGGAGATTGTGAACGCCGCTAATGATCTGGGGCGAAAGTGAACGGAGTGCAGACATGCGTACATCTGAATGTGACGAGACGGTGAGGGTTGAGATTCGCTCTGTTGACTGTGGGTGAGTGACCTGTCAGACTGAATCTGCATCGAACATCAGTTCGATGCATGTGGTGCGTCTTCCCTTTCGGCATCCTCGAGCAGTCGGTCGTCCCTGACGGCCGACTCGATCAGGTGCGAGGTCAGTGTGGGTTGGGGAAATGGGCCGCCGACGTGGTCCGAGATGGAACGGGTGCTTTCCGGACGACCCGGCCGTGTGGAACACGAGGATTTGTTTCCGGGCGATGGAAGCGACGGCCCCGCCTGGTCAAGAAAGCGCGGCGAGTACCACGCGGGCGAGCTCACCCGTGGTGCCGGTGTAATTCCTTACGCAGAACTGCACGCTCACTCGGCCTTCAGTTTCCTCGACGGTGCATCACCGCCGGAAGAGCTGGTCGAGGAAGCAGTGCGTCTCGGGCTCGAAGCTATCGCCGTCACCGATCACGACGGCTTCTACGGCGTGGTGAGGTTTGCGGAAGCCGCACGTGAATGGGGAATGCGCACCGTGTTCGGGGCCGAGTTGTCTCTGGATTCGGTACCCAGAACCGGCACGGCAGATCCCGGTGGAACGCACCTCCTGGTACTTGCCCGTGGGCAGGAAGGGTATCGCCGGCTCTCGCGGGAGATCGCTGCCGCGCATCTGGCGGGCGGCGAGAAGGGCAAACTGCAGTACGACTACGACGTGCTGACCGAAGCGGCCGGTGGCCACTGGCAGATCCTGACCGGGTGCCGGAAAGGTCATGTGCGGCAAGCCTTGACGTCGGGTGGTCGCGAAGCAGCGGCGGATGCCTTGGGGGATCTGGTCGAGCGTTTCGGGGCGGAGCGAGTGTCGGTGGAACTCACTCATCATGGGTTGGCGGAGGACGACGAGCGCAATGCCGTTCTGGCCGAATTGGCGAGAGAGCATGGACTACGTACGGTGGCGACCACCGCCGCGCACTTCGCCGCTCCTCCGCGTCGACGCCTCGCCATGGCAATGGCGGCTGTACGGTCGCGTCAAAGCTTGGACGAGGCAGCAGGATGGTTGGCCCCTACCGGCGGAGCGCACCTGCGGTCCGGCGCGGAGATGGCGGCACTGTTCTCGCTCTATCCCGAGGCTGTCAGTGGTGCCGCCGATCTTGGTCGTGAGTGCGCTTTCGATCTCATGAATCGTCCCGGGTTTGATGCGCACCTTCTTTCTTGGGAAGGTAATCCTTAT